>NZ_PUGA01000032.1:0-42624 GCF_003236725.1 Pantoea sp. ARC270 | reverse complement strand
AGAGCTGGTCTTTCTGATTGGCGGTAACGGCAGCGGGAAATCGACGCTGGCGATGCTGCTGACCGGGCTTTATCAGCCGCAGTCCGGCACGCTGCTGCTGGATGGCCAGCCGATCACGGCAGATGAACTCGATTGCTGGCGCAGTCAGTTCTCGGCGGTGTTTACCGATCTGCACCTGTTTGATCGGCTCATCGGGCGGGAAGGGGTTCCGGCCAATCCGGCGCTGGTTCAGCAGTGGCTGGAGAGGCTGAAGATGCAGGATAAGCTGAAACTTGCCGGTAATAAGGTGCTGAACCTCCGGCTGTCCAAAGGACAGAGCAAGCGCCTGGCACTGCTGCTGGCGGTGGCAGAAGAGCGGGATGTGCTGCTGCTGGATGAGTGGGCGGCCGATCAGGACCCCCATTTCCGTCGCATCTTCTATCGTGAGCTGCTGCCGTGGCTGCAGGAGGCGGGCAAAACGGTATTTGCCATCAGCCATGACGATCACTATTTCATTCACGCTGACCGGCTGCTGGAGATGCGCGAAGGGCAGTTAACCGAGCTGACCGGTAATGAGCGCGACCTCGCCACGCTCGACTCGGTAAAACGCACCGACACCGGCCTTTAGCGGCAGATGGCAAAACTTAGCAAAAAAGCGTATTGGCAGGCCGCGCCTGAAAGCGGTTACTGTAGCGGACAGCAGAAACAGCGGTTTCTGCGATCCTGAAACTTCTTCTTTCGTCTGTGTTTACCCCCGGCTAAGCTGCGTTGTTTAGCCGGTTTTTTAAACCGGATGCACCACCTGCGTTATCACCAGATTCTCACGCCACAAAAATGTCGCCTGTAATAATGTGCCCGCCGGAAATCGCTCGCTGAAGTGCTGAGTCAGCCGCAGCGTGGCGCGCTGTCGGGCACAATCCACCGACACCAGCGCCGCCTGAAGAAAGTCCATCGGCTGATGCAGTTGGGGCCAGAGTGCCTTGTAAACACTCTCTTTCAGAGAGAACAGCAGGGTCGCGGCGGCACTGAAGCTGACCGGCAGCGACCGCAGCAGTTGCTGCTCCTGCGCATTCATCAGCAGCCCGGCCATGTCGTTTGCCGTTGTCTCCGGCATGATCTGTTCAACATCGACCCCGACAGTGCAGGACTGACGCGTTGCCGCGACGACCACAACGCCCGCACTGTGTGACAGCGACGCCTGAATACCCGCTGGCCAGCAGGGAGAGCGATCGGGGGCATTGTTCAGGATAAAGTCAGGGATGCCCAGCTCTGCCATGACCGACCTCACCAGCATCCGGCTGGCCAGATATTCGGCACGACGTTTGCGGACAGCCTGTTGCAGGCGGGCAGGCAGCGTGATGCCCCAGGCAGCAGCCAGTGTGTCATCGTAAGCGTGCGGATTAAAGTGACTCACCGCCAGCAGCGGATCGCTGTGGCTCAGGTGCGAGGAGAGAATAAAGCCGCCTGCAACAGGCGGCAGCGGCAGGTCGGGATAGCGCATGCGGAACCATGATGGATGCCAAAACGGCATTAAATCAGGTGCATGCAAACAGGGCAAGCAGCCTGCCGGGATCAGTCGTTGGGCGGGATGGCAAAACTCTTCAGAGAAACAACAAAATGGTGATGACCTTTGCTGATACGCGCGCCGCGGTCGCACCAGTGGCTTGCCAGGCGAAAGAAATCGTCGCTGCCGATGTCATACGCCAGTTCCACTTTGCTGATGCCTGAGTGCAATAACGTTTCTGCATCTTTCAGGCTCTTTGCTTTAATCGCCATACACATTATCCGTCAGTTTCAGGGGAATTCAGGGTAAGGCGTTTCTGTGACATTTTTGTTTCAGTTTGATGAAAAAGCGTAGCGGGAGGTAATTTCTGTGAGGCGGATCCACCTCTGCTGCAAGCCATAACTGGCTGATTGCAGAGATAATATTAACGGCTGGCAGGATTAATCTGAATATACGAACTGGAACTACGCTGTCAGAAAAAGGCCGCGTCACGCGCGGCCCTGGTGGGTTACTTCTGGTCTGGCGGGGAAGGTTGCTTATCGCCTGACTCAGGTGCTTCTGTTGGATCGTCTTTTTCAATAAAGGTCATAAACTCTCCTCTTGTTACCCACAGGCTGTTAAGTATAGATCGGATTGGCGGGGACGCGAGGAAAGGGGGATTTGATCAAGTCGGCGGCATGAAGCGGCAGGTTTGCTCGCAGGCCCGGTTGTTGTGGGAGGATTAATGTATAACGCCTGGTATGGAGCTCAGAAATGCTAACGGAAAATCAGGCAATTGAAATAGCGAAAGAATATGCGCTGGAAACAGGCTCCGGATGGGATGAGCGTTTTCATGAGGTTAAAAACGCTTTTTTAGACGGTCAATCTGTCTGCGTTGTTTCCACCTCAGACTTAACATATTCTGAAGAACTTCCCTGGATGATGGAAAATATGCCTAATCCAGTGAGATATTACATAGATATGTCCCGCGGTAAGTGTATTGCAGTGGGAGGCAGAGGAGGTGCAATTGTTCGCTTAGACGAGTAAGAATGTGGCGCATGATTCAGAGAGGGGTATCAATTGCACTTGCACAGTAAGGGCCATAAATAAAAAGGGCCAATCTTGCCACGGGAGGGTTTAAATCAGCATTGTAACTATGCTGCCTCAATATCTTCTGGAATCATACCCAAATATCCTGATCGACCAGCATAAGTAAACTGGTGTGCCAGAATTCAGCGTATTTAAATTTTTCCTCCGGAAATCTGCAAGATTAAGTTATCAGAATGAAAAATTTTTCCAGCTATGAAATCAGTAAGTAGTTTCTATCAGGTAAAAATATGGAGGAGCCATATATTCGTACTGATGATGCAAAAACCATCTTTGATAGAATATTAATAAATGGCAATGATTTTTTTCTACTCAGGATTTATCATCAGGTATGCTCGTAAATGCGCCTGATGATGTTCACTAAAGTAACTGTGCTTGGTTTATCGCAATAATTTATCAAGTTCCACGCTTTTCTTTTTACTCTCGCATATTAATTGGCTGTAAATGTTCCTTTTTTGTCCTGCTGGCCTATGTAATCAGCCAATATAAAGTTGCACTTTTCAGTTCAGAAAGTGAACCTGATTTTTTGAAAAAAAAACCGCCGCTTATCACATCTTTTTGGCGGTTAATTGTAGTTTTATAATTTACCAGCGTAGCTCTGACGTTGGAATGAAGGCGACAGATCTGACGTTATCCATAACATCATAGCTGATCTGCATACTGATGGGTAAAGTATATCCTTCTCCTTCGTAAAGATCAGTCCATCCAAAGGCTCTTTTCATAATGACTTTTGGTGGTGCGCTTCTTAATGGAACGCCAAGATTTTCATGCACCCACTGCCGGGACATGTTTTTCTGTAATGGTGACGGCAGTTCATTTGGGAAAACCCAATTACTTACTTTGTCATGCTGAATCCTTAAGACAACGGTCTGTAAAATCCGCCCATCTCGCTTAAAAGATAAATAAACCCCCTCTTTAGCCATATCTAAACTGATTTCGGAGTCACCTGAAAAGCCAGTCGGCGGGGTTTTATAGGGAACAAGATTTGCGGCAAGCAAATCATTATATGATTTTCCAAGGCTATGTATCAACGCTTCTACGTTCACAGTCATTTGTACAATCCCATATCGCTGTTTAACTTGTGTATTTTTGTTCTTGCAGTCTCTATCTGAGCCTCGGTGGCACCCTGATTTATTAACGCGGGTTTAATGGCTTCCAGATTACGATCCACTGCTGCCCGCAAATCTAAAACATCCCTTTTAATCTGCGCCGCATCGTTACGTGTGTTACGTCCACCATAAGTTTCACTAAGTTTCTGATGAATATCTTTGGGAATAATAATTGCAGCCACATTTTGAACAGCCACATCAATATCGTCTGGTAGCATTTCAGGCACATTAGCCTTTAGATACTCACGAACTGCTGCCGCCGATGGCATATGGTCTGCCTCATATTTCCCCTGCCGTGACCGCCGTGTAAAATCACTGTATAGCTCAACCTCCAGAAATTCTACCGGTGGTTTACTCAGATAGATATAAATCGGCGGAATATCCGGATGCGGAAGGATAAGGATGTAATCCGCGAAGCTCTTCTCTTCCGGGGCCGGTGACGTGGTGGACGTAATGCCGGTACTCTCCGGCAGCGGGTCAACGATTACCGGGTTCGGCAGCACCGGCGGCTTCTGGTTGCCGGTGTGTGACGGCGTGTTTACACCGGCATTATCCGGCGTCCAGATGATGGTGATTCGCGGCTCTTCCGTGGTCGTGAACGAGTAAGCCTGATAGCGGCTGTCCCACGTCATTTTGCGCACCCGCACTTTATCCCTGCCCGGCGGCGTGTGCCAGCCGTGCGGCACCGGGTTGCCGCTGCTGTCATTTTCCCAGGTATAACGCACGCGGCTCGGGGCTTCGCTCAGCGATTCCATTCTCCGCCGGTCAAGGTAATCCTGCTCACCGTCATTGAGCCTTCCGGGCATCATCCCCAGCAATACCCCGGCGACTGAGGCACCGGCACCGGCGGTGGCAATCTCAGCGCCGCGAATGGCCCAGGTTCCGTAAGTCAGGGAACGCCCGGCAAGCTGCTCCAGCACACCCGCTCCGGCTGTCGCTGCCTGCGCCCGCGATGCAGCGGCGGCCGTCGTTACCGCCGCCTGATAGTCCATTTCTTCGTAATTGCCGTTCCACCACTTCCATAGTGCGCTGCGCTTTTTCGGCTTCGGGATATCCTGTGGCCCTGCGGGCTTCTTCTTCGCCGTCTGGGCGTGCTGCGGAGCATCAGTATCCGTCGGTGGCAGCGCCCGGAAAAAGCACATGTCAGTAAAGTTGGTGTGGGGTTCGCTCTGCTCTCCGGCATCGTTGCAGCCGTCACCCCGGAGGCAGGATTTCGCAAATACCCGGTTACGCTCCCGCTCATCTGCCCGTCGCTGCGCTGCGGCTTCCTGCTCAGCCTTCAGAGCAGCCAGCATCGCCACATGTTTTTCCTGTGCTATCTGCTCAGGAGAGGGGCCGGAACCCAGCCATTGATCTTTCGGGGCAATAATCCGGTTACTGCCTGGCGGGCAGCCACACCGCACGACAGAGCGATCAACCGCCGCCGCGACGCCGTGCCAGACAGAGTGCGATTCACCGTCAACAATTACCCCATGTTCACCGCACTTCGGACAGGCCGTCGTCGGGTCGCCCACCCGGACAACGGCGCGACCGTGCTCAGTACAGTTCGGCAGGGTGGATAAAATGGTTGCGCCCGTTGTTGTTCTGTCGCCGTGGAGTGCCAGCCCGCGCCCGTAACAGTCAGTCCGGTAGCCACCCATCTTTATTTCTGACCGGCTGTCAGAAAGTCTTCGGGCACCGGTACACCTTTGCGGCCCACCAGCATTCCCTCTGACTGCGGCGTACTGATGATGACGTCACCGTTATCCAGCTCACTGCCAACCAGCGCAACCCCCCGTTCTTTATAAGTATGCCTGCTCCCGGCACTGCTGATAATCCGTGCTGTACTCCCGTCCGGATAGCTTACCGTACAGCCTTCAGTCAGTACGCTGACCCGCTGGCCATTACTGAGGCGATACTTGTATCCCTGATTAGGGGCAGCATTAAACTCAACGCCTGTACCACCGCGCCGGGTCAGACAGCCCGCCACCGCCAGCCGGTAAATGGCGTTAACCGGATGCTGACGACAAAAAGCTGCCTGCTCAGCCACCAGCGCCCGTGCTTCACTGCTCATCTCAGCCAGCTGCTCTGCCGTAAAGGGGGACTGATCCATTGCGGCCAGAAGGGCCGGAGTAAGTTCGTTGGTAAACTGAAGCGTCATTTTAAAATCCCTTTATAAGCCGGAGTAGTTTTCCGTTTCATGCCGCAGCCAATCCAGGCGGAATGATGAACGCGGAAAAATAAAATATTTTCACGCCTGATTAACTAGGCGATCTGACGCAGCGGCGTGCTGATCTTGATCAAGAAGTCGGCGGAGGCAGACGGGGGAGGTTCATGACAGGAACGATGAATTCATTATTTCAGGGCGGGGTGTGATGCAGTTTTCAATCCGGTTCAGTATGTGTTGAATGAGACAAAACAGGCTATTGAGTCAGAACTGATAAAGCATTGCTGCGTTTCTTTTATCCTGATTGCCTCAGATGACCGGCGGCCGGATTCAGTGCATATCAGCATTCCGGCTGATTATCCTCGCGGCGTGATTCGCTGTCAGGTGTCTCCGGATTCCCTCGCGCCTTATTGGGGAATGAATGGTTATAAACCGGAATTTGGGACGATTTTTTAAACCTTAAAATTGTACGTTTACTTGTGCCTTATCTGTAATTGTTCAATTCTGCTAACTACAGATAATAAAAAACCCGCAAACTCAGAGAGAATGCGGGTTTTTTATCGGGTTTCTGTCAGTAACTGATACTGACAGAATATGTATTTGGTCGGCACGAGAGGATTTGAACCTCCGACCCCGGACACCCCATGACCGTGCGCTACCAGGCTGCGCTACGTGCCGAACACTGGAGGATTAGTCTACTGGTTATCGGCATGAATGCAAGACACCAGCTGACTATTTGCCTGATAATTAATCAGTTAGCGATAAATCGCTTCTCCTCAGTTAATACCTGCAACAGCAACGTCAGTTCCGGCTTGTGATCTTTCAGCGCATTGCCCGCGGCATCATAAGCGCGATAGCTGCCGTTGTTGTTGAGCACCAGCGTCACCTGCGGCGTAGTGATCACCAGCTTGTTCTCTTCGCTGCTGGCGACCCAGTCATGGCGACGACGTGCGGCAAACAGATCTTCACCCTGCGAATAGTTCACCGGATTGGTTCGCACATGCAGCAGGCGCTGCATCAGCGTCGTCATCACATCCTGATGATCGGAGAGACGATCAACGGTCTGCGCGGGCGTATCAGGCCAGTGAATCACTAATGGCACCTGCAATGTCTGGCGGTTGCCTGCGCTGTCAGGGTTACCCTCAAGCGCCAGACCGCGCTGCGCGGTGATCACCACCACTGTGTTCTTCAGCAAATCACGCGCCTGCAGGCTGCTCAGAACGGCATGAATCTGCTGATCGACGGCGGGTGCCTGACGCAGATAACTGCGCTGACGGGCTTTGGCGCTGTCGCCGGTGACGTCAGGGCCGTTCAGCGCGATCCAGGAGAACCAGGGCGCCTGGGAACCTGTCTGCTTCTCCAGCCAGTTCTGCCATTGCGCGACGGTGCTGGCGTTCGGCTGGCTGGTCATCGCCGGCAGTGAATAGTCGGTCAGCAGCGCCTGTCGGTAGAGCGGCGGATTAAAGCCCTCAGAGGAGAACAGGCCAAACTGATAACCCTGCGTGCTCAGCGCGCCCAGCAGGGCAGACGGCGTACGGGATGCCAGAATACCGTTCATGTAGCTGGAGGAGATGCCGTAGAAGAGGCCAAACAACCCTTTCTCCGGGGTATCTCCGGCGCTGTAGTGCTGCGTGAAACGCACGTTTTCGCTGGCAAACTGATTGAGTTGCGGCAGCGCACTGGCCATCGTGGCGTTATTCAGGCCATCCACGGTCAGCACCAGCAGGTTATTGCGTGTACCGCCATCGCGGAAGGTAATGTCGCTCAGCGGATACTCCACCGCCAGCGCTTCCGGGTCGCCCTGCTGAACCAGGCGACGCTGATACTCCTGCGCATCCAGCAGACCGTGACGCTCCAGGAAACGGCGGGCGGTCATCGGATAGGAGAGCGGCAGGTTAGCGCGCTGCATGGTTATCGGGCGATAGAAGTTGGCATCAGCCCAGATATACATCAGGTGGCTGGCAAAGAAGGCGCTGATAAACAGGGCCGCGAGCGGCTTACCAAACGACCGGCGATTCAGGCTGCGCAGTTTCTGCCAGCTCCAGGTCGCAAACAGCATCTCGACCAGGAAAATCAGCGGCACGCTGATAAACATCAGCTGCCAGTCGCGCGCCATCTCGCTCTGATCGGGGTTAATCACCAGCTCCCACACCACCGGGTTCAGGTGAAGGTGGAAGCGGCTGAACACCGCGCTGTCGACCATGACCAGCGTCAGACCTGCGGTGGCGACCACCGCGGACACTACCCGCATCAGCCGTTGCGACATCACCACAAACGTCAGCGGGAAGATGATCAGCAGATAGGCGGCAAAAACGATAAAACTGAAGTGGCCAACCCAGCTGGTATAGGCGTAGATACGCCCCGCCAGTGAAGAAGGCCAGTCGGCGACCAACAGGTAGCGACTGCCTAAAATCAGCGCGAATAAGATATTAAACAGAGCAAACCAGTGCCCCCAGCTAATCATCTGGGAGACTTTTTCGCGGTAGCGCTGCCGGTTGGTTACCATATTATAAAATCAAATCAGCCAATTAGTGAGCGTTGTCGTCACGCACTGACGCCTGCAGGGCATCGGCGAAAGATCGGGCCAGAGAGCGACGCTGCGCCGGGGCAACATCGCTGTTAATCAGGTTAGTCACCATATTGCCCAGGACCATCAGGGAGAGGTCGGTGGGGGCCTTATCCTTCTGCAGGATTTGGGCCATTTCCGCGAGGAGTTGTTCCACGCGTTCGTCGCTGTAACGGGATGATTGTGGCATAAGGTCGTCTGAGCTCATTTCAAAAGGCGATATAGTACCGGAACAGCGTACTTTTTTCCGCAATTTTATCGAAAGTACCGCGTCCGCTTTACGTATGGAGTTGAAAGCCGATGCCGGCGGTGTTTGAATACGCGCCTGAGCTAAAAGGAGAGTCTACCATGAGTCTGGATATCGACCAGATTGCCCTGCATCAGTTAATCAAACGCGATGAAAACCAGCTTGAGCTGGCGCTGCGCGATTCGCTGCTGCCTGCCACCAACACGGTCAACGCGATGGTGGAGGAGTTACACCGGGTTTACAGCGCAAAAAGCAAAGCCTACGGCCTGTTTAATGCAGAGAGTGAACTGGCAGAAGCGCTGCGTAATTGTCGTAAGGGCAACGATGATTTTCTCGCCTTTAGCCGTGCCGCCACCGGCCGTCTGCGTGACGAACTGGCGAAGTATCCGTTCGCCGAAAGCGGCGTGGTGCTGTTTATTCACTACCGCTATCTGGCCGTAGACTATCTGCTGATCGCCGTGCTGAACAGCCAGTCCAGCATGCGCGTCAACGAGCAGATGGATATCAGCAGCACCCACTATCTCGACATCAATCATGCGGACATCGTCGCGCGCATCGATTTAACCGAGTGGGAAACCAACCCGGAATCGACCCGCTATCTGACCTTCCTGCGCGGCCGCGTCGGACGTAAAGTGGCTGACTTCTTCATGGACTTCCTCGGTGCCGAAGTGGGATTAGACACCAAGGCGCAGAACCGCGGACTGTTGCAGGCGGTGGATGACTACTGCAATGAATCCGGGCTGGATAAGCAGGAGCGGCAGAATTATCGCCAGCAGGTCTACAGCTACTGCAACGAGCAGCTGCAGGCGGGCGAAGAGATTGCGCTGGAAGATCTGTCAGGCGAACTGCCACCGGTGGGTGAAAAAACCTTTCAGGCCTTTACCCAGGAGCAGGGCTACGAACTTGAAGAGAGCTTCCCGGCGGATCGCAGCACGCTGCGCCAGCTGACGAAGTTTGCCGGCAGCGGCGGGGGACTGACCCTGAACTTCGACGCCATGTTACTGGGCGAGCGTATTTTCTGGGACCCGGCAACGGACACCCTGACAATCAAAGGCACGCCACCCAATCTGCGTGACCAGCTACAGCGCCGCACCAGCAGCAAATAAAAAAGCCGGGCTCAGCCCGGCTTTTTTGACGCTGCGTGGTGATAACCTTTGGCAGCGACAGACAAAATAAAAGGGCCGGTTTCGCAACCGGCCCTTCTACGTTCAACAAGGCTCGCGATTACGCGCGAACGAAGTCGATGTGAAACAGTTTTGGCTTGAACGGGTGACGCTGAACAGCCTGAACTTTCACTTTGGTTTCTTTACCGTCAACAACCAGGGTCAGCACTTCTTCGTAGAAACCTGGTTTTACCTGCAGGTTCATTACGGAGTCGTGATCCAGGTCGATGGCAACAGCCGCTTCAGAACCACCGTAGATGATGGCCGGGAAACGGTTTGCTGTACGCAGGCGGCGGCTCGCACCCTTACCCTGCTCTTTACGTTCTACTGCATTGATAGTGAACATTAATACGTCTCTTTATTTAATTCCTGCTACAGGCGACCCAGTAACAGGCAGGTTATTCAATTCCGCTGATGCACATGCAAAAGCGGGCGGCAGTATAGCGGTTATCCCTGCCGGGAGCAAACGATATAGCCGCCTGCCAGCGGTGCATCCGCGTCAGCGCAGCTCATTCGCGCGGCGGTAGCGGCCCTGATAATCAAACATCTTTTCACGAATCTGCCAGAACTGGCCTTTGGCCCTGGCCACCACAAAATCGGGATGACGCAACAGCGGCTGCAGCGCCAGCACGTCGGCGGCGGTCTGCCAGCCAAGCGGTACGCCGGGTGCGCGCTGATGCGGGCGCATAAAGAGCTGCTCAAACGCTTTCCGCTGCGCGGGCGTCTGCAGCCGGAAACGTTCGCTGACGCTGGTGCCATCCTCGTCATGGTAGGTCGCTTTGAGCCACTCACCTTTGGCATCCGATCCCTGTTCCAGCGTCATGCCAGCACAGCGCAGCACCAGTGCATCCTTGAGTTTCAGTGCCGCTTTGAGCATATCGTCGGGATCGACCAGCACTTTATCGCACTGGTGACAGCGCCGGGCGGCGATATCATTTTCCGCGCCGCAGTCGGGACAGCTCTTAAAGCGGAAGCGATAGTCGCACTGTTCGCGTTCTCCCTCATCATCTTCCAGCACCCCCTGGCAGCGCCGGCCAAAATGTTCGATGACCATGCCATCTTCGGTCGCCTTGCCCCAGAAGGTGTTGGCAAAGCCGCAGGCGGGGCAGAAAACCTGCACCGGCTGATTGTCGCTGGCCCCTTTCGGCGCGCCGACTTCCGGCGTGAAGAGGTCGTGGGGATTACCGGCATAATCCAGGATCAGGCAGTCGCGCTTACCGGGCGAGAGCCGCAGGCCGCGGCCGACGATTTGCTGATAGAGGCTGACCGACTCGGTCGGGCGCAGTATCGCAATCAGGTCAACGTGCGGCGCATCAAAGCCGGTAGTCAGTACCGCTACGTTCACCAGGAATTTCAGCTGCTGTGCTTTAAATGCCAGGATCAGGGCATCACGTTCACGGGCGGGCGTTTCGGCGGAGACCAGCGCGCTGTTTTCGGGCAGCAGCTGCAGGATTTCACGCGCATGATCCACGGTGGAAGCGAAGATCATCACCCCCAGCCGATCCTCAGCGAACTCCACAATCTGACGAATGATATGGGGCGTTACGCGCTGCTGCTGTTTCAGTTCACGATTCAGATCGGCTTCGCTGAACAGGCCGTTCGACTGCGCCGTCAGGCGGCTGAAGTCATACTGCACCACCGGCATATCCAGCCGCTCCGGCGGCACCAGGAACTGATGCTTGATCATGTAACGCAGCGGCAGTTCATAGATGCAGTCGCGGAACAGCGATTTCTCGTCGCCCCGCACCATGCCGTGATAGTGGAACTGATAGATCCAGCCTTTGCCCAGCCGGAACGGCGTGGCGGTCAGGCCAAGTAAACGGAGCTGAGGATTGTGCTGGCGCAGATGACTGAAGATCTGCTGATACTGGCTCTCTTTGTCATCGCCGATGCGATGGCACTCGTCGACAATCACCAGTGAAAAGGCGCTGTCGAACTGTTCGAGGTTACGCGCGATGGACTGCACGCTGCCAAATACCACTTTGCGCTGACTCTCTTTGCGCTGCAGTCCGGCGGCAAAGATGTCCGCCTCCAGCCCGTACGCTTCATATTTGCTGTGGTTCTGTGCCACCAGCTCTTTGACGTGCGCCAGCACCAGCACCCGGCCACGCGCCAGCCGTGCCAGCTCGGCGATCACCAGGCTCTTCCCGGCGCCGGTGGGCAGTACGATCACTGCAGGTTCCTGACGACGACGGAAATGCGCAACGGTGGCATTAACCGCATCCTGCTGATAGGGGCGTAAGGTAAAAGACATGGCGCTCACTTTTGCAAAACTGGCGGCAATTATGCCATGAAAGTCCGGTAAACGCGCTGTCAGGCGGACGCAGATCACGTTATACTTCCCGCACATTTTCAACGGTTAACCAGGCCGTTTCAGATTCCCTCCGCAGTAACAGGCAAAACGAATTCATGCGACTCGACAAATTCATCTCTCAGCAACTGGAAATCAGCCGCGCCATCGCTCATCGCGAAATCCGCGGCCAGCGTGTCACCGTGAACGGGGAGATCGTGCGCGATACCGCGTTTAAACTGCTGCCCGACCACGAGGTCGCCTATGACGGCAACGTGCTGCAGATGCTCACCGGTCCACGCTACTTTATGCTGAACAAACCACAGGGTTACGTCTGCTCAACCGACGATCCCGATCATCCCACCATCCTCTATTTCCTCGAAGAGCCGATGTCTTTCAAACTACACGCAGCAGGGCGTCTCGATATCGACACCACCGGACTGGTGCTGATGACGGATGATGGTCAGTGGTCACACCGGATTACCTCGCCGCGTCATCACTGCGAGAAAACCTATCGCGTCACACTGGAATCGCCGGTCAGTGACGATACGGCCGCGCAGTTTACGGCGGGCGTACAGCTGCACAATGAGAAGAGCCTGACCAAACCGGCACAGCTGGAAGTAATCACGCCGACCGAAGTACTGCTGACCCTGAGCGAAGGGCGTTATCACCAGGTGAAACGGATGTTTGCGGCGGTCGGCAATCGGGTGGTTGAGCTGCATCGTGAGCGCATTGGCGACATCGTGCTGGATGCCGATCTGGAACCGGGCGAATACCGGCCGCTGACGGAAGAAGAGATCGCCAGTATTGGTCTGCCAAAAGAGTTACAGGCTAAATAAGCGGACGGGCTGCCAGCAGCCCGTGCCAGTCCCACAGGGCAGGAGAAGGTGTGCGTAAGGAAAAGAATTCGCCAACAGGTCTGGTCGTCATCCTCGGTCTGTTAGCCATGCTGATGCCATTGTCGATCGACATGTATCTGCCTGCCATGCCGCAGATTGCGCGTGAGTTTGGCGTGTCGGCGGGTAGCGTGCAGATGTCGCTGAATCTCTACATTCTGGGGTTCGCGATCGGGCAGCTCATCTATGGGCCGCTGGCGGACAGCTACGGCCGCAAGCCGGTGATTGCGCTTGGCACGCTGATCTTTGCCTGCGCCGCCGCGGCCTGTGCGTTGTCACAAAGCATTGATCAGCTGATTACCATGCGCTTTCTGCATGGGCTCTCGGCTGCGGCCGCCAGCGTGGTGATCAACGCCCTGATGCGCGACAGTTACTCGAAAGAGGACTTTTCGCGCATGATGTCCTTCGTGATGCTGATCACCACCATTGCGCCGCTGCTGGCGCCGATTATCGGCGGCTGGCTGCTGGTGCTCTGGAGCTGGCACGCCATCTTCTGGGCGCTGTCGGGCGCGGCATTAGTCACCACACTGCTGGTGACCACGCAGATCCGCGAAACCCTGAAGCCGGAGCAGCGCCAGCGGTTCCATCTGCGCACCACGCTGGGTAATTTCGTCACGCTGTTTCGTCACAAACGGGCCTTCAGTTATATGCTGGCGAGCGGCTTCTCCTTTGCCGGTCTCTTCACCTTTCTTAACGCCGGTCCCTTTGTTTATATCGAACTCAATCACGTTTCACCGCAAAACTTCGGCTACTACTTTGGCCTTAACGTGGTGTTTCTCTTCGTGCTGACCCTGATTAACAGCAGGGCCGTGCGCCGCTTTGGCCCGGTCGCGATGTTCCGGCTGGGGTTGCTGATCCAGTTCTCTATGGGGATCTGGCTGCTGCTGGTCAGCGCCTTTGACCTGGGCTTTTTGCCGCTGGTGCTGGGTGTCGCACTGTTTATCGGCTGTGTGTCGATCGTCTCATCCAATGCGATGGCGGTGATCCTCGATGCGTTCCCGCATATGGCGGGCACGGCCTCCTCTCTGGCGGGCACCCTGCGTTTTGGCGTCGGGGCTTTTGTGGGGGCGCTGCTGTCGCTGATGAGTTTCAACAGCGCCTGGCCGATGGTGGGCACCATCGCGCTGTGCGCGACGATTTCCCTGCTGCTCTTTTTCTACGCGTCACGTCCCCATCCTGCGTCCCGCTAGCCGGGCGCAGGAGTTTTCCCCCGTTACCGCTGGCTCTGTTAGCGGCCTTTCTGGTTATGTTTCTTTATTGTGAAAATCTTTAGCTAAAAAAGTAATCATATTGCGTCTAAAATGATTGTTAACGGCGTGTGAACGCGGTACATATAGCCAGAAGTGCGATGCGAGTCGCAAAAAATGCGCGCGGGCAGACGATTAACACTCGTCCGGACTCAGCGGTTGTCGGTCAGCTTTCAGCGTCGGTTGCTGTGTGTTGCGACATAAACTCATTCGGGGAGAGTAAACGATGCTGCAACTTTCAATTGTGCATCGCCTGCCGCAGCGTTTCCGCTGGGCCAGCGATCGCCACAGTGCTATTGAGCCTGATGAAGCCCTGGATGACCAGGAGTTCGTGGCGCTGCGTCTGATCAGCCACGATGGCATTCCGGCGTGGGAAATCCTGCAGCAGTTAAAAGAGGTGCTGGCAGAGATTCAGGTCGACTGTAAAGTGGCCGAATGTGAAGGGCAGCCCTGCCTGTTCATTCAGCGCCGTGACGAGAGTGCCACTAACTGCTGCCTGAAAAATCAGGGCGTGGCGATTGCCGAAACCTTTAACGCAGGCTGAGCCGGGACGACTGCAGCAGCTCGCGGGTGTAGTCGTTCTCAGGTGAAGCAAACAACTTTTCACACTCTCCCTGTTCTGCCACTTCCCCCTGACGCAGCACGATAAGCTGGTGACACAGGGATCGAACCACATCGAGATCGTGACTGATAAACAGATAGCTGAGCTGGCGCTGCTGCTGCAGACGACGTAGCAGCGTCAGGATCTGTTTCTGCACCGTGCGGTCCAGCGAGGAGGTCGGTTCGTCCAGCACCAGCAGTTCCGGTTCCAGAATCAGCGCCCGCGCGATGGCGATACGCTGTCGCTGACCCCCCGAAAATTCGGCCGGATAGCGGTGGCGGCTTTCCGGGTCGAGTCCCACCTCTTCCATCACCGCGATGACGCGCTGCTCCTGTTCTGCCCGGCCGATAGCGGGCAGATGTACCGCCATGCCTTCGGCAATAATCTGCTGCACCGTCATCCGCGGATTCAGGGAGGAGTTGGGGTCCTGAAACACGACCTGAATGCGCTGGCGCAGCGGCAGCAGTTGCCGGCGCGTCAGCTGATGCAGCGGCTGACCATCAAACCAGACTTGCCCGCGCGAGCGAATCAGCCGCAGCAGCGCCAGCCCGGTGGTGCTTTTGCCCGAACCGGACTCGCCGACCAGGCCCAGGCTTTCGCCGCGCCGCAGGGTAAAACTCAGCCCGGCGAGTATGAGCTTTTCGGCCGCCTGCCGCCGGAACAGGCCGCGCCGCAGCGGAAAACTGACCTGAAGCTGTTCGACCCGAAGTATCACCGCGGCGTCCGCAGGCAGCGGCAGCCCGGTTCCTTCCGGTTCGGCGGCCAGTAACTGCTGGCTGTAGGGATGCTGCGGCTGGTCCAGCAGGGCCTGGCTTCGGTTCTGTTCCACGATGCGACCCTGGCGCATCACGCTGACGCTATCCGCCAGCTGGCGCACAATATTCAGGTTATGAGTGATAAACAGCATGCCCATGTTCATCTCCCGCTGCAGTTCGCGGAGCAGCTTCAGGATCTGTGCCTGCACCGTCACATCCAGCGCGGTGGTCGGCTCATCGGCGATCAGCAGCTGGGGTTCGGTCAGCAGTGCCATGGCGATCATCACGCGCTGGCGTTCGCCGCCGGAGAGCTGGTGCGGAAAATCGTTGAGCCGGGCGGCAGGCTGCCGGATGCCGACCCGATCGAGCACGCTGAGTATCTCTCCGCGGGCCGCCGGACGACGCAGTCCGCGATGCAGCGAGAGCACTTCAAACAGCTGCTTTTCTACGGTGTGCAGCGGATTGAGCGACACCATCGGCTCCTGAAAAATCATCGCCATCTGATTGCCGCGAAGGGCACGCAGCCGCGCCTCCGGGGCGCGCAGCAGATCTTCACCCTGAAACAGGATCTCGCCCCGGGGATAAACCACCGACGCCTCATGCAGCAGTCGCATCACCGACAGCGCCGTCACGCTCTTGCCGGAGCCTGACTCGCCTACCAGCGCCAGGGTTTCGCCTGCATTGATGCGCAGGGAGAGATCCTCCACCACCGGGCGAAGCGCATCGCCCTGACGAAAGGCAATCGAAAGATCATTGATGGCCAGTAAGGGTGTCGTCATTCAGACTCCTTTGCCCGGATCGAAGGCATCGCGCACCGCTTCGCCAATAAAAATCAGCAGCGAAAGCAGGATCGCGAGCGTGAAAAAGCCTGCCAGGCCTAACCATGGCGCCTGCAGGTTGTTTTTGCCCTGCAGCAGCAGCTCCCCCAGCGAGGGCGAGCCCAGCGGCAGACCAAAGCCGAGAAAGTCGAGTGAGGTGAGGGTGGTGATCGACCCACACAAAATAAATGGCAGAAAGGTCAGAGTCGCCACCATGGCGTTAGGCAGCATATGGCGCAGCATAATCCGGCCGTCGCTGACGCCAAGGGCCTGCGCCGCGCGAATGTAATCGAAGTTACGGGTGCGCAGAAACTCGGCCCGCACCACGCTGACCAGACTCATCCAGCCGAAGGCGACGGTGACCAGCAGCAGCCACCAGAAGCCGGGCTGGATCACGCTGGAGAGTAAAATCAGCAGAAACAGCGCGGGCATGCCGGACCAGACTTCAACCAGCCGCTGCCCGATCAGATCGATCCTGCCGCCGAAATAGCCCTGCACCGCGCCGACCACAATGCCAATTACGCTGGAGAAGAGCGTCAGCAGCAGACCGAACAGCAGCGAGATACGCGTGCCATAAAGCAGCCGTGCCAGCACGTCGCCCCCGTTGGCGTCGGTGCCAAGCCAGTTCTGTGCCGACGGCGGAGAGGGGAAGGGCTCCTGGGTCGCAAAATTGAGGGTGCTGTCGCTGAAGCGAATCGGCGCCCACAGGGCCCAGCCCTGCCGGGCAATGCGCTGCTGCAGCCACGGGTCCTGATAATCGGCGGCGGTCGGCAGCACGCCGCCATAGTCCGTTTCGCTGTAGTTAAACAGCAGTGGCAGCATCCAGCGCTGCTGGTAATGCACCAGCAGCGGCTTTTCATTGGCAATCAGCTCGGCACCCAGCGACAGCAGAAAAAGGACCAGAAAGATCCACAGCGACCAGTAGCCGCGCCGGTTATGGCGAAAGCGCTGCCAGCGCTGCTGAGTGAGGGGAGAAAGCGGCATCAATGGCTCCTGAAATCGATGCGCGGATCGACCAGCGTATAGGTCAGATCGCTGAGAATGTTCATCAGTAACCCGATCAGGGTAAAAATATAGAGCGTGCCAAACATGACCGGGTAGTCGCGTTGCAGGGTGGCGTCATAGCCGAGCAGCCCCAGCCCGTTCAGGGAGAACATTACCTCGATCAGCACGGAACTGGTAAAGAACATGCTGATAAAGGTGGCAGGAAAGCTGGCGATGACCAGCAGCATCGCATTGCGAAACACATGATGATAGAGAATACGCCGCTCCGGCACCCCTTTGGCGCGCGCGGTCACCACATAGAGTTTGCGGATCTCATCCAGAAACGCGTTTTTCGTCAGCATCGTCAGCGTGGCGAAGCCGCCGATCACCGTCGCCAGCACCGGCAGTGCGATGTGCCAGAAGTAATCCAGCACCTGACCATACCAGGGCAGCGTGTCGTGCTGCGCAGAGGTGAGCCCGCGCAGCGGAAACCAGTCCAGATAGCTGCCCCCGGCAAACAGCACGATCAGCATGATGCCGAACAGGAAAGCCGGAACGGAGTAGCCCACAATAATCAGGGCGCTGCTCCAGATATCAAACGCAGAGCCGTTGCGCACCGCCTTGCGGATACCCAGCGGGATCGAGACCAGATAGATAATCAGGGTGCTCCATAACCCCAGACTGATCGAAACCGGCAGGCTCTCTTTGATCAGCCCCACCACTGAGGCGCTGCGAAACAGGCTGTCGCCAAAATCGAAGCGCAGATAGTTCCACAGCATCTCGCCGTAGCGCTGCCACAGGGGTTTATCGAATCCGTAGCGCTGTTTGATCTCTGCAATTACCTCCGGGTCCAGCCCGCGTGCGCCCCGGTACTGATTGTCGGCGGGATTGAGATGACTGCGCGTGGCATGTGAACCGGCGCTGTCGGCGCCGCTGCCGGGCAGGCCGGTTGTCTGACCAAACTCAATATTTGCCAGCGCCTGATCGACCGGTCCGCCGGGGGCGATTTGCACGATAAAGAAGTTCAGCGTGATGATCGCCCACAGCGTCGGAACGATCAGCAGGACTCTGCGCAGAAAGTAAGCGGCCAACGGTGTCTCCTTAGCGTTTACTGGCCGGCAGGCGTCCGGCTTTGTGTGCGTCGTACCACCAGCTATCCAGACCGGTACTGTAGGCAGGCTTGCGGGCGGGATGGGAAAACTTATCCCAGTAAGCCAGCCGCTGCTCTGCGTTGTACCACATCGGGATCATATAGGCATTCCACAGCAGTACCCGATCCAGTGACTGCGCCAGCGGCCGCAGCGCAGCGGAATCGCCCTGGTGCGCCACGATCTGCTGCACGAAGTGGTCAACGACAGGATCTTTCACCCGCGCGGTATTCCAGGAGGAGCTGATGTAGTCCGACTGCCACAGGATCTGCAGGCTGGAGGTAGGGATCGGCATCGCCTGATAGAGGGTGGCGATCATGTCATAGTCGCCTTCACGCCAGCGCCGCAGATATTGCGAGCTGTCGACCTGCCGCAGGTTCAGGGTGATGCCGAGCCGCGAGAGCGCATGCTGGAACGGCAGTGCCCACTCCGTACTGGTACCGCCGCGCAGCAGCAGCAGCTCAACGGTGAACGGCTGACCGGTTTTGTCATTGACCAGACGCTGATCCTTAATCTGCCAGCCCGCCTCTTTCAGCAGCGCGTATGCTTTTAACAGGCTGGCGCGGTCGTAGCCACTGCCATCGCTCGCCGGAGGCTGGTAGGGCTGAGTGAACAGTCCGGCGGGCAACTGCGCGCGCCACGGTGCCAGCAGGGCCCGCTGTTCCGCATCAGGCGCACCCTGAGCAGCATACTCTGTGTTCTGGAAGTAGCTGCTGGCGCGCTGCCAGGCACCGTAATAGAGCGCCTTATTCATCCAGTTAAAATCGAACATCAGTGAAAAAGCCTGGCGCACGCGACGGTCATGGAACAGCGGTTTCTCATTGTTAAACGCCAGCCAGCGGGTATCAGTAGCGGCCTCGTTGGGCGTGGTCTGCTTCACTATATCGCCCTCGTCGAAGGCGCGGCCGCGATACTGGGTGGCCCATTTCTTCGCTGAGACCTCCTCACGCCAGTCGTAAGCCCCCGCTTTAAAGGCTTCGAACGCCACGTTGTCATCCAGATAGTAGTCGTAGCGCATCCGATCAAAATTGAAGCGCCCGCGATTCACCGGCAGATCGGCGGCCCAGTAATCTTTGACCCGGCTGAACTCAATAAACTGACCCAGCTTCCAGCGGCTGATGCGATAGGGCCCGCTGGAGAGCGGCGGGGCGCTCAGCGGCTCATTAAACTGCTTATCTTTCCAGAATGACGCCGGGATGACCGGCAGCGTCAGCAAGCCCATCAACAGATCTCTGTCCGGTTTGGTGGCGTCGATGCGCACCGTAAGATCGTTCAGCGCGGTCACCGTCACGCCGCGATAGGCCACACGGAACTGAGGCACGCCTTCGGTCATAAACTTCTGAAAGCTGAAAGCCACATCGCGGGCCGTAATCGGTGAGCCATCGTGAAAGCGGGCGCGGGGATTCAGGTGAATCTCAGTCCACGAAAAATCGCTGGCGTAGCGCGCCGACAGGGCGATCAGCGGGTAGTAGCTACCCGGCTCGTCGTCTGAACTGGTGTAGAGCCCATCATAAAGCGCACCGGTATTGATACCCGGATTGCCGCGCGAGGCGTAGCGGTTGAAGTTGTCGTAGGTGCCAATAACCGCCAGGGTGATGCTGCCGCCTTTGGGCGCATCGGGATCGGCATACTCATAGTGGCTGAAGCCGGGCGGATATTTCGCTTCCCCGGCCTGAGTAAAAGCGTAACTTTGCAGAACGGAGGCGGCCAGCAGCGGGGCGCTGAGTAGGGCACCTGTCAGCAGAAGTCCAGCGCGAAGCAGCATAGCGAATGCCCTCTCCAGTAAGTGTTCGGCTCCGCCCGGGCCAGACCGGTCAGGCGCGATGACGCTGAAAATAGTCTATCAGCGTTTCCGGCCGCAGCGGGCGACTAAAGATATAACCCTGCAGGTGAGTCACGCCGCGATTGATCAGCCACGCCGCCTGTTCGCCCGTTTCCACGCCCTCGGCCACGCTTTTCAGGTTCAGCTTTTTTGCCAGCTGCAGCACGGTATCCAGCACCGGCGAGGTCAGCGTCTCGGTGCCGATACTCTGCACAAAGCCGCGATCGATTTTCAGGTAATCAAAGGCGTAGCGCTCCAGATAGATCAGTGCGCTGTGTCCGGTGCCGAAGTCATCAATGGCGATGCGGATCTGCTGCTGATGCAGCCAGTCAAACAGCTCGCCGACATTTTCGTCGCGCACCATGACGCGTTCGGTAATCTCGAACACATAATTAAAGTGGCCGGCCGGCATGCTCTCAAGCCAGTTCAGGACATCCTGACGGAAGCTGCGGTCGGCCAGGTGCAGGGGCGAAATGTTGAGGCTGAGACTGGCATAACGGGGAACGGTGTGACAGAGCAGGTGCGCATCGCGGGAAACCAGCTGAAACAGATGGCGGGTCAGTGGAACAATCAGGTTTTGCGACTCGGCATACTGAATAAAGACATCGGGCGGAATCGGGCCTTCCGTCGGGTGCGTCCAGCGCAGCAGTGCCTCCATGCCATAAGGCTGACTATCGTGAGAAGTAACCAGCGGCTGATACTCCACGTGAAACTCGCCCCGCTTCATGCCCCGAATCAGCTCTCTGCCCGGACGCTGATAGTGGGCGAGCAGCAGCCAGCAGCCACCTGAAACCAGCAGTGACAGCAGCAGACCACTCAGCAGAATGTTCTGATAATCGCTGAAGGCGAGGGTGGAACCGTAGAGAACAAACTGCAGCGGATAGCCTTCCAGCGACCGCTGAAGCAGCGGTGTCGGCAGGTTCTCATTCTCCGTTACGCCATGCTGCCAGCTGGTCAGGGCACTGTGCTGTGCCACCAGAGCCATACCGGTAATCTCCGGATGCCAGGAGGCCATCAGCTGATAGGGGGCCAGGCTGATGTTGAGTGTCGCGAAAACGCCGGTCTGCAGATTGCCGGGATTCTTCACCCACAGGGCCAGGGCCGGTTTATCCGGCTGCAACGGCGTGCCCGGCATCAGCTGCAGATCGGTATCGCGCGAGATATCACTCTGGGGCGAAATCACATTGATCGGCAGACTGAAACTGCCGGTGGCTGAGGAGCAAAAGGCATTGCCATTATTCACCAGCAGGATGGCACGAAGATTCCCGGCAAAGGCGGCGCGTGAGGTCAGTTCACGATTGATGGTGTGGCAGGCATTATGGGTAAACGGGAGCAGGGGACTGAGGGTGCTGTTATACAGGCTGGCGAGCGTTTGCTGTAGTGCCGACCGGCTGTGCTCCAGCAGGCGCTGATGTTGCCGCTCGCGCTTATGCCAGGTGTGATGAATCGCCAGCAGCGTGAACAGGAGAAAGAATAGGCCGCCGACCATCGCGCTACGCCATGCGATTCGGTGAGGATAGGTGGCATGGCGCTGTAGCGCCCCCGACAGTGGCATGAGGAGCTTCCCCTGATCAAATTATTATTATGTTAATGCACACGACTGCTTCGGTTTAAGCGACCGAGAATATAACGAGAATGCCGGAGATGTCTCGTTATTAATCTGAAATACAATGCTTTTATCTGCTATGGCGAAGGCGGATAAAATAAAAGACGAAAAAAAACGCTGCGTAAGCAGCGTTTCATGTTCTCTGGCTGAGAGAAAATCGAATCTGAGGATCAGGACGGGTTACGACTCAGTACCCGGCGCCCTTCACGGTAACGCTTTTTCCAGTAGTCATCATTCAGACTGGAGATCATGACGCCACTGCTGGTTGAGGCATGAACGAAGTTATCGTTGCCCAGATAGATCCCGACATGACGACCGGTTGAACCTGCGCGGAACATCACCAGATCGCCCGGACGCAGTTTACTGCGGGTAATCTCTCTGCCGGTGTCCTGCTGCTCAGAGGTGGAGCGGGGTAATTCCAGGCCAAACTGATCGCGGAAGGTACGTTGTACAAAGGCGGAACAGTCGATTCCGCGTTTGGTGTCGCCACCGAGACGATAGCGCACACCTTTCCAGACGGCGTATTGTTCCATGATGCGCGACTTAACGTCGACATTACGCACCATTTCTTCAAACTCATCCTGAGACGCCTGAAGTAAAAAACCATTCTGGTTGTTAACTTCATGATTCTCGTTATTCGCGTTTTGACTGCTATGGGTACTGCTACAAGCTGAGAGGAGGGTTGCCAGCGCCAGTGCGGGCACAATCCGCAAAATATATCTCAGTATTGGTTGAGACTTGACCATTATTCGGGTTTTCCTTCGATGTCCTTACGACAGAATTGTCGCCAGCCAGATAACAAAACAGGGAGATTAATAAGCGAGACAGACTAAGACAAATCCTTAATGACTAAAATGTGTTAATGGACACATTTTTTCACGGTAAAAATCCGAATTTTCTGCCGCTAATGCCTCACAGGGACTGAGGTTAACTGATTACACACGCCGTGGCGAGTGCTTTTAATCAATTTTATATAGGTTTTTTTGATGTGAAATCAAACCGTAACACGCTGACTAATTTAGCAACAATTATGGGGAAATGATGGCGATAACAAGCGGTAAAAGGGGCGCCAATTCGGCGCATAGAAACGGATTCTGGAATTTTCTTTATTGACAGCGGCGGGTGACGACTATTTAACCACCTGGCGGGGTCATAACCTTTTCCTCTCGCTATTTTAATTAGCAGACTAATAATGATGAGCTGTTTTTTATTAGCGCGGGCAGTTAACATCCTGTCAAATAAACCGACCGCGCTTAACATTTACCTCACGGGCTTATATTTTCCCGGTAATTTGCGATAAAACCAGTTAACCAGCGCGTCACTGGCAGGGGTTAAAAGCCACCAGCTCAGACCCACCAGAACCACGGACAGCGATCCCACGGCAATATCGGTAAACCAGTGCGCCCCGGCCATGACGCGCGGCAGAGAAAATAGCACCACAATTGCCAGCGCGATTAAAAAACGGCTGAAACCAAAATAACGCCAGATAAAGCAGGCGAAAATAATCAGCATCATGCCGTGGTCGCCAGGGAAGCTGTCTTTCGACGCATCTTTGGCGGGAATGCCGGTCAGCTCACTGACGCGATGCACGTTTTCGAAGAAGAGGGTCGGGCTGGAGTGTTTCACCGGCAGCAGATGCCCCAGCTGATTCAGCACCACGGCAGTCAGCAGCATGGTGATACCGATAGCCAGCATCCGGCGGCGTGCCTGAGGCGCTTCATGTCGCCAGATCGACAGATACAGCAGGCCCATCGCCAGCAGTGACACCACATCAAAGCCACGGAAGTTGGTGATGGCGACGATCAGCGCAAACAGCGGATGGGTCACCATCTGATTATTGAAGCCATAAAAAATGGATTTATCGATGCCGAACCAGAAGCCATGCTGAGGCGGCAGATACCACGAAAGAAAGAGCACGACGCCCAGGGCATTCAGCAGCAGGATAGTAATAAGACGAATTGCGCGCATAAGTAAGCTCAATTAAAAAAATAACCGCCGACAATACCTCTGTTAGCGTAAACGGCACTTCAACAACGCCGATTGTAGCCGATTCCAGTCAGCCTGCTCAGAATGAATAATCTCGATGCGGCTGTCAGGTGGTGTGGCGGCGAGTGTCTCACTCTGCAACTCTTTTGCCTGACGGTTAATACGCATTGTGCCTTCGCGGATGCGCATCACGCCTTTGATCCGATCCACCGGCGCCTGCCGGACCCACTCCAGCAGCGCAGCGGCGTCAAACAACGTGTCACCATCAAACAGCCAGCCGCAGGCGCTATAGCCCTGTCCGTGGTTCAGCGCCCGCCGCCAGCGCGCCGCCCCTTCCAGCTGTAAGGCGGCCAGACCGCTCGCCGGTTTCGTCGTGTGAGGGTGATGGTGGTGTGGCAGGGGGAGTTCACGTGGCTGGCGCGGCGTATCAAGCAGGCCGGAGGGAATCCGGCCAAACTCGGTCGCTATCACCGGTCGTGGCGGCTGCATCTGCTGCTGCCAGTCAGTCAGACGCTGACGATCTTCGTCCTCCCAGCAGTCGCGCTTATTGGCAATAATGATGTCGGCGGCGGCCAGCTGGTCGCGGAAGTTCTCATCGGCGACCACGCGCGGGTCGGCAAGCTGGCGCGCATCGAGTAGCGTCAGGGTGGCATTGAGTTGCAGCCACGACTGATAGACCGGCGCGCTGAGCATCTCCAGCACCTGGCGCGGATGCCCCAGGCCGGTCGGCTCTATCAGCAACCGGTCAGGCCTGCTCTTCAGCAGCATATTCAGCCCGACCTGCATGGGCAGGCCATTGACGCAGCAGAGACAGCCGCCAGGG
This sequence comes from Pantoea sp. ARC270, assembly GCF_003236725.1. Taxonomy (NCBI): domain Bacteria; kingdom Pseudomonadati; phylum Pseudomonadota; class Gammaproteobacteria; order Enterobacterales; family Erwiniaceae; genus Pantoea; species Pantoea sp. ARC270. Next base: position 17,848 of record NZ_PUGA01000032.1, on the reverse strand, counting down.
ATCTCTTTCAGCGTCGCGCCGCGATCCGCCAGCAGCGCGCCATCAATGCCGATTTCGCCAAATTCATTGACCAGCACGGCCCACTGTTCGCCTGCGGGCCTGGCGGCCAGCAGATGGCAGAGCAGGGTGGTTTTTCCGCTGCCTAAAAAACCGGTGATGAGATTAACGCGCGTCATGGGAAAAGCTCCTGCCGGGATAGCGTGATAATGTAATACTATAACATTATCACGATCGGTTTCCCGCCCTCGCTTACTCGGCGCGCCCCATATAGCGACGTTCGGCAATATGGATGCGGATGCGGTCACCGTTGCTCAGGTATTCCGGCACCTGAATCGAGAGGCCGGTGCTCATTCCGGCGGGTTTGGTGCGGGCGCTGGCTGAAGCACCTTTGATGCCCGGCGAAGTTTCAACGATCTCCATATCGACCGTCTGAGGCAGTTCCAGTGCCAGCACCTGGCCTTCCATCGTCAGCACATGGATACCCGGAATGCCTCCTTCCGGAATAAACAGCAGCTCTTCTTCGATCTGATCGCGTTTGAAGGTGTAGGGGGTGTAGTCTTCGTCATCCATAAAGATATATTCGTCACCATCTATATAAGAGAAGGTCACGCTGCGACGGCTGAGCGAAATCGCATCAATGATCTCGTCGCCCTTAAAGCGCTCTTCAACTTTTAAACCGGTGCGGACATCGGTAAAGCGCATCTTATAGAGGGTGGCGGCACCGCGTGCGCTGGGGCTCTGGACATCAATGTCCTTAACCAGCAGCAGTTTACCGTTGTGCGTGACGGCCATCCCTTTTTTGATTTCGTTAGCTTTTGGCATTGCTGTTCTCGCTATCTTGAGAGTGAAGTGCGCGCAACGTTACTCGCGCCGGTGAAAACTGGCAATATCACGGGTGCGAAATTTTGCGTCAGGCCGCTGCACTCATGGTAATTGTCGCGCCGGACTGCTATTGTCGCCGCGACTTTCTTTGCCGGAGCTCAGCATGCAATGCCGTAGCCAGTGCGGTGCCTGTTGCACGGCACCCTCTATCTCATCCCCCATCCCCGGTATGCCCGACGGCAAGCCCGCCAACACCCCCTGCATTCAGCTTGATGCGCTGCTGCGCTGTAAACTCTTTGGTTCGCCCCTGCGTCCCGCCGTCTGTTCCGGGCTGCAGCCGCAAGCGAGCATGTGCGGCGACTCGCGCGAGCAGGCGATGACCTGGTTGCTGCAGCTGGAAGCGGATACGGCCCCCTGAGGCGCTGACGCAGCTGACGTTTTTCTGACGGCGCGGTTGCCTTACAGCAACAGCTTCAGCCGGATCGGCCTTTCTGCCTCACAACCGTCATGAAATGTGCGTAACATCAAAAATCTGCTACGCCGTTTGCGCATTTTCTTGCCTGCAGAATCGCGCTGTACCACAATCCCTGAAACGTTTCAGCGGTGGTCCGGCAACCTGTCCCTGACAGTGCGACGCAAAAATCTCCCCACCGGCTGAAACGATTCAATCTCAGCAAGCGAGGAGAATTATGTTCCAGCTCGAATTGCAGGCTATCCATACCGGAGCCAGCGCCCAGAATAAAGAAGAGGCCATTCGTCAGGTCGCTGCCGCGTTAACCGCGGCGGGCAATGTGACTGAAGGGTATGTCAACGGCATGCTGGCGCGCGAACAGCAAACCTCCACCTTTCTCGGTAACGGCATCGCTATCCCTCATGGCACCACAGACACCCGCGATCTGGTGCTGAAAACCGGCGTTCAGGTGTTTCAGTTCCCGCAGGGCATTGCCTGGGGTGACGATCAGACCGCCTATGTCGCCATCGGCATTGCCGCGAAGTCTGATGAGCATCTGGCGCTGCTGCGTCAGCTGACCCACGTTCTGAGCGATGACTCCGTTGCCGAACAGCTGAAAACCGCCTCTGCTGAAGATCTTCGTGCGTTGCTGATGGGCGAGAAACAAGCCGCCGAATTCAGCTTCGACACCGCATTAATTACCCTTGATGTCGCGGCCAGCGACCTGATCACCTTACAGGCGATGAACGCCGGTCGTCTGCAATCCGCTGGCGTTGTGGATGCCAGCTATGTGGCGGATGTGGTTTCAGCCTCCCCGCTGAATCTGGGGCAGGGCATCTGGCTCAGCGACAGCAGCCTGGGCAACCTGCGCAGTGGCGTGGCGATCAGCCGTGCTGCCCATCCCTTCGACCATCAGGGCGAATCGGCTGCGATGCTGATCAGCGTCTCGGCAACCGATGAACGTCCGCTGGAGGTGCTGGGTTACCTGAGCGCCTTACTGCAGCAGGGGAAAGCCGAACGTCTGCTGAAAGCGGATGCCGCAGGCGTTTATGCGCTGCTGACCAGCGAAGTCGATGAGCAGGCTGACGTGCTGACCGCTGAATTCACCATCCGCAACGAACATGGCCTGCATGCCCGTCCGGGCACGGCGCTGGTCAGCGTCATCAAGCAGTTCAACAGCGAGATCACCGTGACCAACCTCGACGGCAGCGGTAAACCTGCCAATGGTCGCAGCCTGATGAAAGTGGTGGCGCTGGGCGTGAAGAAAGGGCATCGCCTGCGCTTTACCGCCAGCGGCGATGATGCTCAGCAGGCGCTGAACGCCATTGAAGAGGCGATCAGCAGTGGTCTGGGCGAGGGGGCAGCATGAGCAGACGTGTCGCCACCATTACGCTGAATCCGGCGTATGACCTGGTGGGCTATACCCCTGAAATTGAACGCGGCGAAGTCAATCTGGTGAAAACCACCGGACTGCATGCGGCGGGCAAGGGCATTAACGTCGCCAAAGTCCTGAAAGATCTGGGCATTGACGTGACCGTCGGCGGCTTCCTGGGCAAAGAGAATCAGGATGGCTTCCAGCAGCTGTTCAGCGAGCTGGGTATTGCTAACCGTTTTCAGGTGGTGCCAGGCCGCACCCGCATCAACGTAAAACTTACCGAACAGACCGGCGATGTGACCGATCTGAATTTCTCCGGTTTTCAGGTGACGGGTCAGGACTGGGATCGCTTCACCACCGACTCCCTGACCTGGCTGGGCCAGTTCGATATGGTCTGCGTCAGCGGCAGCCTGCCGGAAGGGGTCGATCACGACGCCTTTACCCGCTGGATGACCGAACTGCGCACCCACTGCCCGTGCATCATCTTTGACAGCAGCCGTGAGGCGCTGGTGGCAGGACTGAAAGCCGCCCCGTGGCTGGTGAAGCCTAACCGCCGTGAGCTGGAGATCTGGGCCGGTCGCAAACTGCCGACGCTGCAGGATGTGATTGGTGCCGCGCACGAACTGCGCGAGCAGGGCATCGCCCATGTGGTGATTTCACTGGGCGCAGAAGGGGCGCTGTGGGTCAACGCCTCCGGCGAATGGATTGCCAAACCCCCGGTCTGCGATGTGGTCAGCACCGTGGGTGCCGGCGACTCAATGGTGGGCGGCCTGATTTATGGTCTGCTGATGCGCGAGTCCAGCGAGCATACGCTGCGTCTTGCCACTGCCGTGGCGGCGATGGCCGTCAGCCAGAGTAATGTTGGTGTATCCGATCGAACTCAGTTGGCCGCCATGATGGCGCGTGTCGACTTACAACCCGTTAACTGACAGCAGGAGAGCGATAATGAAAACGCTGCTGATAAAAGACCCTACACTGGGACTGGCTTCCGCTTACATGGCGCAACAGCGCCTGGCTGCTGCGGCAGCTGCTGCGGGCCTGACCCTGACTGAAAACCCTGCCGATGCTGAACTGGTGATTGTGCTGGGTAAAAACGTGCCGGACGACGCGGCGCTGAACGGCAAAGCGCTCTGGCAGGGCGATGTCCAGCTGGCCGTCCGTGAGCCGGAAACCTTTCTGAACCGCGCGAAAGCAGAAGCCAGGACATGGCAGTCGCAGGCTGCGGTGGCGACACCGGCGGGCGCATCTGCTGCGGCTCCGGCTCAGGCTGGCGCGCAGAAACGTGTGGTTGCCGTTACCGCCTGTCCGACCGGCGTGGCGCACACCTTTATGGCGGCTGAGGCGATTCAGGCCGAAGCAACCCGTCGCGGCTGGTGGGTGAAAGTTGAAACCCGCGGTTCAGTCGGGGCCGGTAACGCCATTACCCCGGAAGAAGTGGCAGCAGCCGATCTGGTGATCGTGGCCGCCGATATCGAAGTCGACCTGGCGAAATTTGCCGGTAAGCCGATGTACCGCACCTCAACCGGACTGGCGCTGAAGAAAACCGCCCAGGAACTGGATAAAGCGGTAGCCGAAGCGAAGCCTTATAAAGCGGCTGCCAGCGGACAGAGCAACGCCAGCGCAGAAGAGGAGAAAAAGCAGGGCGGCGCAGGGGCGTATCGTCATCTGCTGACCGGCGTCTCCTATATGCTGCCGATGGTGGTCGCAGGCGGTCTGAGCATCGCACTCTCATTTGCCTTTGGTATCACCGCATTTAAAGAGCCGGGCACGCTGGCGGCTGCCCTGATGCAAATCGGTGGTGGTAGCGCCTTTGCCCTGATGGTGCCGGTACTGGCGGGCTTTATCGCCTTCTCCATCGCTGACCGTCCGGGTCTGACCCCGGGTCTGATTGGCGGTATGATCGCTACCAGCATCAACGCCGGCTTCTTAGGCGGTATTATCGCGGGCTTCATTGCCGGTTATGCGGCGAAGCTGATCAGCGGCAAAGTTAAACTGCCGCAGAGTATGGAAGCGCTGAAACCGATACTGATTATTCCGCTGTTTGCCAGTCTGATTACCGGCCTGCTGATGATCTACGTGGTAGGCAAACCGGTTGCGGGCATCATGAACGGTCTGACCCACTGGCTGGCGAACATGGGCACCGCGAACGCGGTTCTGCTGGGCGCGATTCTGGGCGGCATGATGTGTACTGACATGGGTGGTCCGGTGAACAAGGTGGCTTACGCGTTTGGCGTTGGCTTACTGAGCTCGCAGACGTATGCCCCGATGGCCGCCATCATGGCCGCCGGCATGGTGCCACCGCTGGCGATGGGTGTGGCCACGCTGGTTGCGCGTCGTAAGTTCAACAAAGGTCAGCAGGAAGGGGGCAAAGCGGCGCTGGTTCTGGGTCTCTGCTTTATCTCTGAAGGTGCGATTCCGTTCGCGGCCCGCGACCCGATGCGTGTTCTGCCTTGCTGCATCGTGGGTGGCGCGGTGACCGGTGCCATCTCCATGGCGATTGGCGCGAAACTGATGGCGCCGCACGGTGGACTGTTCGTTCTGCTGATCCCTGGTGCGATTACCCCGGTACTCGGTTATCTGATGGCGATCGTCATCGGCACCGCGATTGCGGGTCTAAGCTACGCGGTACTGAAACGTCCGGAAGAGCAACTGGCGAAAGCCTGATACGCGGAAGTGAAATAAACAGGGAGCCAGATGGCTCCCTGTTTGCTTTGATAAGGTACCTGCTTCCCTCGCTTTGATGTCATCACCGTCTGGAAAGCCTTCAGGCTCCTTTTCCTAGGCCTGCTGTTCGGCTTTCAGCCACGCAATCTCATCTTTCCAGATATCGGGATTGATGGTTTCCAGAATCAGCGGGATGCCATCGAAGCGGGGATCTTTCATCAGCCAGCTGAACACCGTCCTGCCGATATTTCCTTCTCCCAGACTGTGATGGCGGTCAACGCGGCTGTCGAAGGCGCTCTTGGCGTCGTTCAGGTGCATGCCACGCAGATACTGAAAACCGACGATGCGCTCAAAGCTGGCAAAGGTCGCTTCGCAGTCTGCCTCGGTACGCAGATCATACCCGCCGGCAAACGCATGGCAGGTATCAATGCAGACCCCGACACGCGATTTGTCTTCGACATGCTCAATAATGGTGGCGAGATGCTCGAACCGGAAGCCCAGATTACTGCCCTGACCGGCCGTATTTTCGATGACGGCGGTAACGTTCTGCGTCTGGTCGAGCGCGACATTGATCGACTCGGCGATGCGCTTCAGGCAGCTCTCCTCATCGATCTGATGCAGATGGCTGCCGGGGTGGAAGTTCAGCAGCGTCAGCCCCAGCTGGTCAGCACGCCGCAGTTCATCAATGAAGGCCGCGCGGGATTTCTCCAGCGCCTCCTCAACCGGATGGCCCAGGTTAATCAGAAAACTGTCGTGCGGCAGGATCTGCTGTGATGTGAAGTGATAAGTCTCGCAGGCGGCGCGAAAAGCATCAATGACCTCAGTGGTCAGCGGGGCGGCCTTCCACTGACGCTGATTTTTAGTAAAGAGGGCGAAGGCGGTGGCTTCTAATTCATGGGCGCGGATCACGGCCTGATCCACTCCCCCTGCCGCACTGACGTGTGCGCCAATATATTTCATGCCTTTCTCCTGGGGCTATGCACGGATGAAACGGCATGATACCCGATGCGGTTAGCCCATGAAATGTTGCACCAGCAGATTGATCGTGCCACCGCCTGCGATTAGCCAGCCAAAGACCAGCGCACCCAGCAGCAGGGGTTTAACGCCCGCTTCACGCAGCGCGCTGAAACGGGTGGTTAAGCCCAGCGCGGCCATCGCCATCGCCAGCAGCAGGCCAGCCAGCTGATTCAGTGAGGCCACCAGCGCAGCAGGCAGCAGCTGCAGCGAGTTAAACAGCGCGACCGCAATAAACAGTAAGGCAAACCAGGGAAAGGTCACCGGCTGACGGGCGCCGCCCTGACGCCCGCCGCGCAGCATCGTCCCCAGGCAGAGCAGGAATGGGGCCAGCATCATCACCCGCAGCATCTTGGCAATAACCGCGCTGTTTTCGGCTTCCGGGCTGATACTGTGTCCGGCTGCTACCACCTGCGCCACTTCATGAATCGTGGACCCGGTGAAAACGCCAAACTGTGCAGCACTCAGAGCCGGAAACAGATGATGCGCCAGCGGCCAGAGCAGGGGATAGATGAAGATCGCCAGCGTGCCGAACAGCACCACGGTCGCGATGGCCACCGCGACTTTCGACGGCGCGGCTTTGACCACCGGCTCGGTCGCCAGCACCGCTGCCGCACCGCAGATGCTGCTGCCTGCCCCGATCAGCCAGACGGTTTCGCGATCCAGCTTCAGTAACCGGATACCCAGCAGACAGGTGATAAAGAAGGTGCTGCTCAGGGTCAGCGCATCGATCAGGATGCCGCTGACGCCGACATCGGCAATCTGCTGTAAAGTAATACGAAAGCCAAACAGGATAATCCCGAGCCGCAGCAGCTTCTGCTTCGCCAGCGCGACGCCGCTGTCGCAGTGTGACGAGAGAGGGGAACAGACGCTATTCCCGACCACGATGCCCAGCATGATCGCCAGCGTCAGTGAACCCAGTCCCAGCCCAGCGATTAACGGCTGTTGCGCCAGCCAGTTCGCCGCAGCGGCGAGCGCGGCGGTCAGCAGCAGACCGGGAAACAGGCGCACAACGGGATAGTGCGTTTTAACGATGCTCAGTTCGGCCATAAGGGTCACTCCTCTTCAGTGAGTGTCGATCATGGCGCGCACTGGCTTAAAAGTGAAATTGATAATATATTTATAATCAACCGGAATAAACGATAAGGCCGACATTATGAGCGTTTTGCGTCTGCGCCGCTGGGCAACGCTGATCAAGAGGGATGTGCTGGTACTCTGGTTCGCCTTTCGCGATCCGCGCACGCCCTGGTGGAACAAGCTGGGCATGCTGGGCCTGGTCGCCTATGGCGTCAGCCCGATCGATTTCATCCCGGATGTGATCCCGTTTGTGGGACTGCTGGATGACGCGGTCATCATCCCGACCGGTGTTATGCTGCTGCTGCGCCTGCTGCCGCGTGAGGTGCGCATCAGCAGCAGCGAAAGGGCCGCATCCCGGCGTTCCCGCGGCAAAAAAATCGCAGGCTGGCTGGTGGTGGTGGGGCTGATCTGGCTGGCGCTGATCATCTATCTCGTCAGACATTAACAGACTTAAGGATCGACCATGCACATTACGCTGCGGCAAATCGAAGTCTTTACCGAAGTGCTCAAGAGTGGCTCGACGACCCAGGCGTCGCAGCTGCTGGCGCTGTCGCAGTCGGCGGTCAGCGCGGCGCTGGCCGATCTGGAGAGTCAGCTTGGGGTTCAGCTCTTTGATCGGGTCGGTAAACGACTGGTGCTGAACGAGCATGGCCGCCTGCTTTATCCCCGCGCCGTGGGTCTGCTGGAGCAGGCGGGGGAGATTGAGCAGCTGTTCAAAGAGGACAACGGGGCCATCCGCATCTTCGCCAGCAGCACCATCGGTAACTATCTGCTGCCGGGCATGATGGCGGCCTGGCGACGCGATTTTCCCGGCCTGCCGCTGGAGCTGAGCGTGGGCAACAGTCAGGATGCGATTCAGGCGGTCTCCGACTTCCGCGTCGATGTCGGCCTGATTGAGGGGCCGTGCCATATGACCGAACTGGTCAGTGAACCCTGGCTGGAGGATGAGCTGGTGGTGTTTGCCGCGCCGGATGCGCCTGTTCTGCAGCAGCCGGTCACCCTGAAAACGCTGGCTGACGCCCCCTGGATCCTGCGCGAACGCGGCTCCGGCACCCGTGAAATCGTCGATTATCTGCTGCTGTCTCATCTGCCGAGCTTTCAGCTGGGGATGGAGCTCGGCAACTCTGAAGCGATTAAACATGCGGTGCGCCACGGCATGGGGATCAGCTGCCTGTCGCGCCGGGTGATCGCCGATCTGCTGGAGGCGGGAACGTTGATCGAACTGACGATTCCGCTGCCGCGCCTGACCCGGACGCTCTATCGCATCCATCACCGGCAGAAGCATATTTCCAAAGCGCTGACGCGCTTTTTATCCTACTGCCGTGAGTGACCGCTAATAATTCGGGCGCGATCATGAACTTAACTAATAACAGCGTGGCTCCGCTATACAGAGGCGAGCTGGCTGCTACAATCTCGCCTCATTTTTACCCTTCGTAGCGTTTACACATGCATAATGACTCAAATACAACACAACAACCTGCGTTACAGCGTGCACTAAAAGCACGTCATCTCACCATGATCGCCATCGGCGGCTCCATCGGAACCGGCCTGTTTGTCGCATCGGGTGCCACTATTGCTCAGGCCGGACCCGGCGGAGCACTTCTCTCCTATATGCTCATCGGTCTGATGGTCTATTTCCTGATGACCAGCCTGGGTGAACTGGCGGCCTTTATGCCCGTGTCCGGGTCGTTTGCCACCTACGGCGCAAAATATGTCGAAGAGGGCTTTGGTTTCGCACTCGGCTGGAACTACTGGTACAACTGGGCGGTGACCATCGCGGTTGATCTGGTGGCGTCACAGCTGGTGATGAATTACTGGTTCCCCGACACGCCAGGCTGGATCTGGAGCGCGCTGTTCCTGGGCCTGATGTTCCTGCTCAACTACATCTCCGTCAAAGGCTTTGGTGAAGCGGAATACTGGTTCTCGCTGATCAAAGTGGCCACCGTGGTGATTTTTATCGTGGTTGGCGTGCTGATGATCACCGGCATTATGCGCGGTGCAGAACACGCGGGCTGGCATAACTGGCAGGTGGGCGAAGCGCCGTTTGCAGGCGGTTTTGCGGCGATGATCGGCGTGGCGATGATTGTGGGATTCTCCTTCCAGGGCACCGAGCTGATCGGTATCGCGGCGGGCGAATCTGAAGATCCGGCAAAAAATATTCCGCGTGCGGTGCGGCAGATCTTCTGGCGTATCCTGCTGTTTTACGTCTTCGCGATTCTGATTATCAGCCTGATCCTGCCGTACACCGATCCCAAGCTGCTGCACAATGACATCAACGATATCAGCGTCAGCCCGTTCACCTTGGTGTTCCAGAATGCCGGTCTGCTGTCAGCGGCGGCGGTGATGAATGCGGTGATCCTGACGGCCGTGCTGTCGGCGGGAAACTCCGGCATGTACGCCTCAACCCGTATGCTTTACAACCTGGCCTGTGAAGGCAAAGCGCCGCGGATTTTCGCCAGACTCTCTAAAGGCGGCGTGCCGCGTAATGCACTCTGGGCGACGACGGTGGTGGCGGGACTCTGCTTCCTGACCTCGAAATTTGGCAATCAGGAGGTTTACCTCTGGCTGCTGAATACCTCAGGCATGACCGGTTTTATCGCCTGGCTCGGTATCGCGATCAGTCACTACCGCTTCCGTCGCGGCTATGTCGCTCAGGGACATGACCTGAACGCGCTGCCTTACCGCTCCGGCTTTTTCCCGCTGGGTCCGATTTTCGCCTTTGTGCTCTGCCTGATCATCACGCTGGGTCAGAACTATCAGGCGTTTCTCAATGACACCATCGACTGGTACAGCGTAGCGGCCACCTACATCGGCCTTCCGCTGTTCCTGATCATCTGGTTCGGCTACAAGCTGACGCGCGGCAGCCGTTTCGTGAAGTACAGCGAGATGGAGTTCCCGGTTCATAAAGATTAGTTCTGTGCGCTGACTCCTGCGCACGGTGCCTGCCGCAGTTCTGGCAGGCCGCAGGAATCGTGAAGCGATGGGAGCCTGTGCCTGTAGCAAAGCATAGCGGGCCAGGGATGGTCCGCGCTGAGCCCGCCAGGGATGGCGGGTTTTGCGTCTTTGCGAAAGGCACAGGCTCCCTGAGCCATTCTCCCGCCTGCAACACCGTTTTTTACCCTTTTTTCACGTCTCGCTTATCTTCACGAATTGATAATTATTATCACCTGCACTATTGTGGCTGCGTTTTCTGACAGGATAGCCACACAGGGTTAAAACATGACTACCGAAACTTCGCTGCTGGCGGGAGAAGAGACGCGTCAGCACAGCATGCATAGCTACCACCTGGTGCTGCGTCGCCGCGTCATCTGGATCGGCGTGCTGCTGCTGGCCATCATCGCCTCGCTGGTCCTCGACTTCACGCTGGGTCCGGCCGGACTCTCGCTGGAGACGCTGTGGAATACGCTGCTCAGTCCCGACAGCGTCGACGCCGGAACCCGCGTCATCGTCTGGGACATCCGTCTGCCCTATGCCCTGATGGCGATTGTGGTGGGCCTGTCGCTCGGCCTCGCGGGCGCAGAAATGCAGACCATTCTGAATAACCCGCTGGCCAGCCCCTTTACCCTTGGTGTCTCCTCGGCGGCGGCATTTGGTGCCGCGCTGGCCATTATCCTCGGCATCGGCATCCCCGGCATTCCTGACCAGTGGTTGATCTCCGCCAACGCCTTCGTTTTTGCGCTGTTTGCCGCCCTGATGCTGGACGGCATCACCCGCTGGACCCAGGTCTCCTCGGCGGGCGTGGTGCTCTTCGGCATTGCACTGGTCTTTACCTTCAACGCGCTGGTCTCCATGATGCAGTTCATCGCCAGCGAAGATACCCTGCAGGGGCTGGTTTTCTGGACCATGGGCAGCCTGGCGCGCGCCTCCTGGGAGAAGCTGGGCGTCCTGACCGTGGCGCTGGCGGTCCTGGTGCCGTTCTCCATGATGAGCAGCTGGAAGCTGACGGCGCTGCGGCTGGGTGAGGATCGGGCGGTCAGCTTTGGCATTGACGTGCGTCGTCTGCGTCTGGCGACGCTGCTGCGCATCAGTATTCTCTCGGCGCTGGCCGTGGCCTTTGTCGGGCCGATTGGCTTTATCGGCCTGGTGGCTCCCCATATTGCCCGCATGATGTTTGGTGAAGATCACCGCTTCTATCTGCCAGCCAGCGCGCTGGTCGGAGCGCTGGTGCTGTCGCTGGCCTCGGTCGCGTCGAAAAACCTGCTTCCGGGCGTGATCATCCCGGTCGGCATCGTCACCTCACTGATTGGCGTGCCGTTCTTCCTGAGTATTATTCTGCGTCACCGGGGGACAGTGTGATGGAACAGGGTCTGACGTTACGCGGCTTCAGTGCCGGTTACCCAAAACATAAGGTGATTGAGAATCTCAACGTGGCGCCGCTGCCGCGTGGGGAGATCACCGTGCTGCTGGGGCCCAACGGCTGCGGCAAATCGACGCTGCTGCGGACCCTGGCCGGACTGAACAAAGGGCAGGGCGAAATGTGGCTCAACGGCGAGGATCTCATGACTCAGCCGTTTGCCCGCCGGGCGAAGAACGTGGTCTATCTGCCGCAGTCCCTGCCTGCAGGCGTGCATCTGCATGTGCTGGAGTCGATCATTGTGGCACAGCGCGCCTCCGGCGGCCTGCACAGCGCCAGCAGCGAAGCCGAAATCATGCACCTGCTGGAGCAGCTGGGCATTGCCCATCTGGCGATGCGCTATCTCGATCAGCTCTCCGGCGGACAGAAGCAGTTAGTCGGGCTGGCACAGTCGCTAATCCGTCGCCCTGAGCTGCTGCTGCTGGATGAACCGCTGAGCGCGCTGGATCTCAACTACCAGTTTCATGTGATGGATCTGGTGCGGCGCGAAACCGCCCTGCGCAACATCGTCACGGTGGTGGTGGTGCATGATATCAATATTGCGCTGCGCCATGCGCAGCATGCGCTGATGCTGAAACAGGGGGCACTGGTGGCGCAGGGGCAGCCGGATAAGGTGATTACGCCCGCGACCCTTGCGAAAGTCTATGGCGTCGATGGACGAATCGAGCACTGCTCGCGCGGCATTCCGCAGGTGATGATTGATGGCCTGACCGGTCCGGCGCTGGTCTGACACAACGGCGGGCCGTTACCGGCCCGGCATCGTGCAAAAAAGTTCAGGGCCGCAGTTGCGGCCCTGATTTTTTACGCCAGAAGATGCTGCGCGTGGAAGCGCAGGTGATCTTCCACAAAACTGGCGATAAAGAAGTAGCTATGGTCATAGCCCGGCTGAATGCGCAGCGTCAGCGGGAATCCCACCTCACTGGCCACGCTTTCCAGCCGCTCCGGTTGCAGCTGGTCGGCCAGGAACTGATCGCTGTCGCCCTGGTCGATCAGGATCGGCAGACGATGCGCCACCTCCGCCATCAGCTGACAGCTGTCATATTCCCGCCAGGCCGCCGGGTCATCGCCCAGATAGGCCTGAAACGCTTTCTGACCCCACGGCACCTGCATCGGGTTTACAATCGGTGCGAAAGCCGACGCCGAAGCAAAGCGGTTGCCCAGACGCAGCGCCAGCATCAGCGCACCGTGTCCGCCCATGGAGTGACCCATGATCGACTGACGTTCGCTGACCTTAAAGTTATCCGCAATCAGCGCAGGTAACTCGCTGCTCAGGTAGTCGAACATGCGGAAATGCGCGGCCCAGGGCTGCTGGGTGGCATTGAGATAAAATCCCGCTCCCTGACCCAGATCGTAGCCCTCATCGTTGGCCACCTCATCGCCGCGCGGGCTGGTGTCCGGCATAATCAGCACCAGACCTAGTTCCGCCGCCACCCGCTGCGCGCCCGCTTTGGTGGTGAAGTTCTCGTCGTTGCAGGTCAGCCCGGCCAGAAACCAGACCACCGGTGGCGGCGCATCGCCCTGCGGTTCAGGCAGATAGATGCTGAAGGTCATCGGGCAGTTCAGCACGGCCGACGCATGACGCCAGCGCTGCTGCCAGCCGCCAAAAATACGGTGTTCTTCCAGTAGTTCCAGAGTGGATGCCATAACGCCTCCTGATTACCTGTTGAAATGCACAACCGAGCGGATCGATTTTCCTTCGTGCATTAAATCAAAGGCGTCGTTGATCTCTTCCAGCGGCATTGTGTGGGTGATGAAGTCGTTCAGGGCAAATTTACCGTCAAGGTAATCCTGCACGATACCCGGCAGCTGTGAGCGGCCTTTCACGCCACCGAAGGCGGAGCCGCGCCAGACGCGCCCGGTCACCAGCTGGAACGGACGGGTAGAGATCTCTTCACCGGCACCGGCTACACCGATAATCACGGACTCGCCCCAGCCTTTATGGCAGCACTCCAGCGCGGAACGCATGACGTTGACGTTGCCGATACATTCAAAGGAGAAATCCACGCCGCCATCGGTCAGCTCAACAATCACCTCCTGAATCGGCTTATCGTAATCTTTCGGGTTGATCAGGTCAGTGGCGCCCAGCTTGCGCGCCAGGTCGAATTTGCTGGTATTGATGTCGATGGCGATGATGCGGCCGGCTTTCGCCATTTTGGCACCGATAACGGCCGACAGGCCAATGCCGCCGAGGCCGAAAATCGCCACGGTGTCGCCTTCTTTCACTTTGGCGGTGTTCATGACCGCGCCCATGCCGGTGGTGACGCCACAACCCAGCAGGCACACTTCTTCCAGCGGCGCTTCTTTACTGATTTTAGCCAGTGAGATCTCCGGAACGACGGTGTACTCCGAGAAGGTCGAGGTGCCCATATAGTGGAAAATCGGTTTGCCATCTTTAAAGAAGCGGGTGGTGCCATCCGGCATCAGACCTTTGCCCTGGGTCGCACGGATCGCCTGACAGAGGTTGGTTTTACCCGACAGACAGTACTTACACTTGCCGCACTCCGGAGTGTAAAGCGGGATGACATGGTCACCCACTTCCACGCTGGTCACGCCTTCACCTACGGCTTCCACGATGCCGCCGCCTTCATGGCCCAGGATCGCCGGGAAGACGCCTTCCGGATCGGTGCCGGAGAGGGTGTAGGCATCGGTATGGCAGACGCCGGTCGCGACGATACGCACCAGGACTTCGCCTTTCTGCGGTGGCATCAAATCCACTTCTTCAATTTTCAGCGGTTCGCCAGCAGCCCAGGCAACGGCGGCACGGGTTTTGATCATTTTCATGCAATCCCTCTTCCAGTCAGATTGTGACGCACGGTGGCGCCAGGTGGTCGTGATTAATCAGAGCCAGGCTCTTAAACATAGCGTGGAACGCTTATTCCGCCGCCTGTAAGGGGTAGATCAGCTCATCATTGAGCGGCCGATCGTCAAATTTTTCGATAATCAGGTACTTCAGCGCCTCCACGTTGGGAGTAAAGGCGTCCCGTCGCCACATCAGCCAGGTGGCCGTATTGCGATAAGCAGGGGGGAGGGTGTGCGCCTGCACCCGTGAACGGTCCGGCATCTGTTTCAGCACCGAGGCCGGGATCATGGCGACGCCCGCACCGCCCGCCACGCAGGCCAGCATGGCGTGATAGGACTGAATCTCCATCACATTGTCCGGCGCGGTCTGGCTATCGCGATACCAGCTCTCCAGCTTCACCCGATAAGAGCAGCTGTTGCGGAAAGCAAACAGGGTATCGTCCTGCACGTCGCGGGCGGTGGTGATAGGGGCATGATCCAGACCGGTAATCAGCACCATCTCCTCACGAAACGCGATGCAGCCGTTCAGGTCATCATGCGCCACCGGGCCATCCACCAGCGCAGCCGCCAGGGTGCCTTCACGCACCCGATCGATAATTTCGCCCGAGGTGCCGGTAATCAGCGAGAGGGCAACACCGGGAAAGCGCTGGTGATAGGCGGCCAGTAAACCGGGCAGGCGGGTGGCGGCGGTGCTCTCCATCGAGCCGAGCGCAAAGTTACCCGCCGGTTCACCGGTGCGGGTCATGCTCAGCGCTTCTTCACTCAGGGCCAGAATGCGCTGCGCATAATTGAGGAAGTTATGGCCCATCGGTGACAGGCGAATGCGCTGCTTCTCACGAATAAAGAGGTCCACACCCAATTCTTCTTCCAGCTGACGCAGCCGCGTGGTGAGATTAGAGGGGACGCGATGCAGCTGTTCGGCGGCGCGTGCCAGGGAACCCGTTTCGGCGACGGAACAGAACATACGTAGTTGTACTAAATCCATATCTTCTCTTCCTGTAAACAAGTTGGTCATGATTATTCACTTTTCGTGAGTGTAAACATCCTGCAAGCTGTTAGCAAGTCAGAAAAGATCCCAGCCCGAAACCACAGGAGTTCAGCCATGGCGTTACGCGTCGCGCTCAGCGCGTTTTTAACTTTGTTTGTCGCGATGGGTATTGGCCGGTTTGCCTTTACGCCGCAGGTGCCACTGATGATTCAGGCGCACCAGCTGACCCTCACCAGCGCCAGCCTGGTGGCCGCACTCAATTATCTTGGCTATCTCTGTGGCTCGTTCGATGCCATGCGGGCGCACAAGCGGGTGGAGCTGCGCCTGACGGCGGGCATATGGGGCGCGGTGATCCTGACGCTGCTCTCGGCCTGGGCCAGCGGGCCGTGGCTGCACGGGGCCATTCGTTTCCTGATCGGCTGGGCCAGTGGCTGGGCGATGGTGCTGGTGGCCGCCTGGAGCAATGAACAGCTGCATCGCCATGGCCGGGCGGGGCTGTCGGCGGCCGTGTTTGCCGGGCCAGGCTGCGGCATCTTTGTCAGCGGTCTGCTGGGGGTGGCGCTGCACACGCTGCAGGTCTCCGCGGGGCTGGCCTGGGCCGCCTATGGCGCACTGGCGCTGCTGCTGGTGGCGCTGATTGCCCGTAATCTGCCCCGGCGTGGCGAGCTGCATCGCCCCGATAAGGCCCCGGAGCCGCTGGTGCTGGACCGCAACCTTAAACGGCTGGTGCTGAGCTACAGTCTGGCGGGCTTTGGCTATATTCTGCCTGCCACCTTCCTGTCGCAGATGGCTGCCGCACGTTTTCCGGATGGCGCATTCGCCCAGTTTGTCTGGCCGATTTTTGGTGGCGCAGCGATGGTGGGGATCCTGCTGGGCATCCTCACGCGCAACCGGGGGCGCAGCCACGTCCGTCTGGCGCTGGTGCTCTGGGCGCAGGCGTTAGGGGTCTTTGCGGCGGCGCTGCTGCCGGGTTTCAGCGGCCTGCTGGTGGGCGCATTGCTGGTCGGCGGCGGCTTTCTCAGCGTGGTGCAGCTGTCGCTGCTCTGCGCGCGTGAGCTGGCCCCCAATCATCTGCGCTATATGGCTGGCCTGCTGACCACCGGCTATGCCGTGGGACAACTGGTGGGCCCGCTGCTTTCGTTTCTCTCCACCGCCTTTTTACACCGGCTGGAACCCGCCCTGTGGGTGGCCGGCGCGAGCCTTATCTGGGCGGGCCTGCTGGTCTGGCGGCGGAGCCGATAAACGCTTTCTTCACCAATCTGATTGATTGCTGGATTCCCCGCAAAGAAAGTTTCACAATACGCGCCTGATTACAGGGCCCGCCGCAACAGCCGACGGGCGCAACACCCAGCCGGAGAAGAGTACGATGAGCACCCTAAGTCAGGAAGCTGCCCTGGTTCATGAAGCGCTGCTGGCGCGTGGCCTGGAAACGCCATTACGCGCACCGACACGCGACATTGATGACAACACGCGCAAGAGCCTGATTGCCGGGCACATGACCGAAATCATGCAGCTGCTGAATCTGGATCTTGAAGATGACAGCCTGATGGAAACCCCGCATCGCATCGCGAAGATGTATGTGGATGAGGTCTTTTCCGGTCTCGATTACGCCAACTTCCCGAAAATCACCGTCATTGAAAACAAGATGAAGGTGGATGAGATGGTGACCGTGCGTGACATCACCCTGACCAGCACCTGTGAACACCACTTTGTGATTATCGATGGTAAAGCGACCGTCGCCTATATTCCCAAAGATAAGGTAATTGGCCTGTCGAAAATTAACCGCATCGTGCAGTTTTTTGCACAGCGCCCGCAGGTGCAGGAGCGTCTGACACAGCAGGTACTGGTTGCCCTGCAGACCCTGCTTGGCACCAACAACGTGGCCGTTTCCATTGATGCGGTGCATTACTGCGTGAAAGCGCGCGGCGTGAAGGATGCCACCAGCGCGACCACCACCACCTCACTGGGCGGCCTGTTCAAGTCCAGTCAGAATACCCGCCAGGAATTTTTGCGCGCGGTACGTCATAGTTGAGTTAACGGCGGGCGCATAATGCTGCCCGCCTCAATGGGGCAGGGTGCCGCATGCAACGCTATCACGCGCTGGATTTTATTCGAGGCTGTGCCATTCTCGGCATTCTGCTGCTCAATATCGTCGGCTTTGGTCTGCCCTCTGCGGCCTACCTGAATCCGGCCTGGCAGGGGAGTGTCACCCTCGCTGACGCCTGGACATGGGCCCTCTCCGATACCTTTGCCCAGCTCAAATTCCTTACGCTGTTTGCGCTGCTGTTTGGTGCCGGTCTGCAG
>NZ_PUGA01000031.1:0-43994 GCF_003236725.1 Pantoea sp. ARC270 | reverse complement strand
CCTCACAACGGATCCCGGCCTGCTGCAGGCTCACCATCTCCTCGCCACCGCGACCAAAAATAAAGGGATCGCCGCCTTTCAGCCGGATCACGTTGCGCCCGCTGCGCGCCAGATCCACCAGCAGCTGATTGATCTGTGCCTGCTTCAGACCATGCGCGCCCGGCTGCTTGCCCACATCAATCGACAACGCGCTCTCCGGCACCTCCGCCATCACCGCTTCGCTCACCAGCCGGTCATACACCACCACCTCCGCACGCTGCAGCAACCGCAATGCCTTCACTGTCAGCAGATCCACATCACCCGGCCCGGCACCGACCAGCCAGACCCTGCCCGCCTGCCCGCCCGCACCGGCCGGAGCCAGTAACTTATCCAGAGAATCAATTGCCCGCGTCATCATTCCTCCACCACCACGTCAGACAACAACAGCTGCTTCAGCTCCGGAATACAGGAGCCGCACTGTGTGCCGCACTTCAGCCTCTCGCCCAGCGCCTGAGTCGACCGGCACCCCTGCGCCATCGCCTGCAAAATCGCCTCCTCACCCACCGCCATACAGCTGCAGATTATCCGGCCCGTCGCCCTGCCCTCTGCGGCCCGACCGGCCAGCACGCTGTGCCGCCCGGCCGCATCCTGCGGGGCAGCCAGGAAGGCCGCCGCGACAAACGCACTCTCCAGCGCCGGCTGCGCTGTGCCAGCGTAAAACGCCAGCTGCAACGCGCCGTCGCGCCAGGCCAGCAGCCGGTAGTCACTGCCGCTGCCGGTGGCGACCTGCACCTCACAACCGGTCAGATCCGCATGATCGGCCAGCCACGCCTGCGGCGAACCCTCGCCCGCCACCGCAAACCGCTGCACCGCCGGGTAGGGCACGCGCGCCCAGTAACGCAACCCGGCGGGCGGTGTCATCCCGCGCTGCCACAGCCAGCCCTGCCACTTCACCGCCAGCGGCAGGATGCGCACGGGCGTCTGCTTCAGCGCAGGCTGCCCGGAAAAAGGACAGGCCCGGGCGGCAACCAGCATGTCAACGTGCCCCTGCTGACTGAACTGCCGGTTCCAGTGCATCGGCACAAACAGCTCGCCGCGCCGCATCCCGGCATCCGCACGCACCCGCACGCTGATCCAGCCCTGCTGCGACTGCACCCGCGCCAGCCCGCCCGGCGTCACACCATACTGCACGGCATCCGCCGGATGCAGTGCCGCAAACGGCTCATCACAATGCTGCATCAGGCGCGGCACCAGCCCGGTCCGGGTCATGGTATGCCACTGGTCACGTACCCGACCGCTGTTCATCAGCAGCGGATAAGCCGCATCACGCGGCACAGCGTGCGGCGTTGCCGGCACCCGTAACTGCGCTTTACCGTCCGGATGATAAAAGCGCCGATCGCTGAACAGCCGGGCGCAGCCCCGTGGGTGGTCAGCGTTTACCGGCCACTGCACCGGACGCAGCGCGTCCCACTCCGCCTGACTCAGCTGCGCCAGCCCGCTGATATCGAATGCCCGCTGCCCCCCGTTCTCAAAACCGGACAGCGCAGCATGTTCGCGGAAGATCTCCGACGGATGCTGCCAGTTAAACCCCTCACTGAACCCTAACCGCTGCGCCACCTGAGCCAGCAGCCACCAGTCTGGCCGGGTATCACCCGGTGCGCTGGCGAAAGGGCGCTGACGTGAAATCCGCCGCTCTGAGTTGGTCACGGTGCCACTCTTCTCGCCCCAGCCCTGGGCAGGCAGCAGGATATCGGCAAAGGCGCTGGTGTCAGTCTGCGCCATCACATCGGACACAATCACCAGCGGACAGGCCGCCAGCGCCTGCGCCACCCGGTTGCCCTCAGGCATCGACACCGCCGGGTTGGTCCCCATTATCCACACCGCTTTCACGCTGCCCTCCCCGATCGCCCTGAACAGTTCCAGCGCGGTCAGCCCCGGCTGGCGGGCTATCACCGGACTGCGCCAGAAACGCTGCACCCGGTCGCAATCTTCTGCGGTAAACGTCATGTGCGCCGCCAGCTGGTTCGCCAGCCCGCCCACCTCGCGGCCACCCATGGCATTTGGCTGTCCGGTCAGCGAAAAGGGACCGCAGCCCGGGCGGCCTATTTTGCCGCTCAGCAGATGCAGATTGAGGATGGCCTGATTGTTGTCGCTGCCGGTGACGGACTGATTGATCCCCATACACCAGAGCGTCAGCACCCGATCGTGCTCACTGAACAGCCGGAAAAAGTGCGTCACCTGCTGCACGGTTAAATCGCACTCCACCGCCACCCGAACCACATCCCACGCCGCCGCCGCGGCCAGCGTCTCTGAGACGCCGTTGAGGTGCGGCAGCATGCTGGCATCCAGACCCTTCGTCTGTGCCAGCCAGTGCAGCAGGCCGGAAAACAGCACCGCATCGCTGCCGGGACGCAGCGGCAGGTGCAGATCAGCCTGATCGCCGCTCGCGGTCCGGCGCGGGTCCAGCACCACGATGCGCATCGCCGGACGCTGCTGCTTCGCCTGCATCAGCCGCTGCCAGACGACCGGGTGCGCCCAGGCGGCGTTAGAGCCGACCAGCAGCACCAGATCGGCCTGCTCCAGATCCTCATAACAGCAGGGCACTGCGTCCGCGCCCAGCGCCCGCTTATATCCCACCACGGCGGACGCCATACAGAGCCGCGAATTGGTGTCGATGTTGGCGGCGCCGATGTAGCCCTTCATCAGTTTATTGGCGACGTAGTAATCCTCAGTCAGCAGCTGACCGGAGCCGTAAAACGCTACCGCCTCCGGCCCATAGCGATCGATCACCGCGCGCAGCCCCGCCGCCGCCGCATCCAGCGCGGATGCCAGGCTGACCGGCTGACCGTCGACCCTGGCCGTCAGCAACCGGCCTTCCGGGATCAGCGTCTCGCCCAGCGCCGCGCCCTTGACGCATAACCGGCCCAGGCTGGCAGGATGGTGCGGATCGCCGGTGACAACGGCCTGCTGCGCCCCCTGCAGCGTGACGCAGACGCCACAGCCCACGCCACAATAGGGACAGGTGCTGTTCATGATGCCTGCGCCAGCGGGTTAAGCGGACGGTTTGCCAGCCAGATCTGCCCCGCTTCCAGCTTCACCGGCCAGCAGCGCAGCTGATGCTGCGGGTTATCCAGGCTCTGTCCGTCACGCAGCCGCACCCGCTGTTTATAGAGCGGGGAGATCACCACCGGCTCGCCGCCCACATCGCCCAGAATCCCGCGCGACAGCACGCTGGCATCGCTGCCGGGCTCGCGATCCTCCAGCGCATAGAGCGTCTCGCCAAAGCGGAACAGGGCCACCCGTTCGCTGCCGAGGCGCGCACCGATCCCCGCCTGAGGCGGAATCGCCTCCAGCGCGCAGATGGCACTCCACGGCTCGGCGGGCAGCTGTAACAGCGGCCGCGCGGCCACCGTTTCAGGCTGACGCTGACCGCGAACCCGGCTGTAGTGCAGCGTCTCATCCGGCTGCGCGCTGTTGAGGGTTGGGGTGAACAGCGCCAGGCGCGACGGGTCCGCCAGCGTGGTCTGCCACTCGCACTGGTAAGCGTCGACCACCTGCTGCATCTCCGCCTCCAGCGTCGCGCCCAGCCCGAGGCTATCCTCGATGATTACCTGCCGCAGATAGTCCAGACCGCCCTCCAGATTGTCCATCCAGACGCTGGTACGCTGCAGACGATCGGCGGTGCGGATATAGAACATCAGCAGGCGATCCACATAGCGCAGCAGCGTGGCATCATCGAGATCGCTGGCGAAAAGGTCGGCGTGACGCGGCTTCATGCCGCCATTGCCGCAGACGTAGAGGTTCCAGCCTTTGTCGGTGGCGATCACCCCGATATCCTTGCTCTGCGCCTCGGCGCATTCGCGGGTGCAGCCGGAAACCGCCATCTTGATCTTGTGCGGCGCGCGCAGTCCCTTGTAGCGGTTCTCCAGGGCGATAGCGAAGGCGGTCGAGTCCTGCACGCCATAGCGGCACCAGGTCGATCCGACGCAGGACTTCACGGTGCGCAGCGACTTGCCATAGGCGTGACCGGTTTCAAACCCGGCGTCGAGCAGCGTCTGCCAGATGTCGGGCAGCTGGTCGAGCCGCGCGCCAAACAGGTCGATACGCTGGCCGCCGGTGATTTTGGTGTAGAGATCGTAGCGCGCCGCCACCTCACCAATGGCAATCAGCCCCTGCGGCGTGATTTCGCCCCCTGGCACGCGCGGCACGACGGAGTAGGTGCCATCTTTCTGGATGTTGGCGAAGTAGCGATCGTTGGTGTCCTGCAACGGCAGATGCGCCGGTCTGAGCAGGTAGTCGTTCCAGCAGGAAGCGAGCAGCGACGCCACCAGCGGTTTGCACACTTCGCAGCCCTGGCCTTTGCCGTGAGACGCCAGCAGCGCATCGAAGGTTCTGAACTCCCCCGCCCGCACCAGGTGATACAGCTCCTGACGCGAATAGCTGAAATGGTCGCAGACATCCTTCTTCACCTCGACGCCGAGGTTTTCCAGTTCATACTCCATGACCTGCTTCACCAGCGCCGCGCAGCCGCCGCAGCCGGTGGCGGCTCGGGTGCAGCTTTTGATACTGCTCATCTCCCCGCATCCGGCCTGAACCGCCGCACAGATATCGCCCTTGCTGACGTTGTGGCAGGAGCAGACCTGCGCACTGTCGGGCAGCGCCGCGACGCCGGGCGCTTTCGGCGCACCGGCCAGCGCAGGCAGGATCAGGCTTCCCGGGGTTGCGGGCAGCGGCAATGCATTGAGCATCATCTGCAGCAGCGTGGTGTACTCACTGCTGTCGCCCACCAGCACGCCCCCCAGCAGCCGGGTGTTATCCGCGGAGACCACGATCTTTTTGTAGATGCCTTTAGGGCCATCACTCCAGTAATAGTGCTGGCTGCCCGGCGTGCGCCCGTGCGCGTCGCCGAACGACGCCACCTCCACCCCCAGCAGCTTCAGTTTTGTGCTCATGTCGGCACCGCTGAAGGCCGCAGGCTCTCCAGCCAGATGTCCGGCAAGCACCCGTGCCATCTGGTAACCGGGGGCGACCAGCCCGAAAATCTGCCCGTTCCACAAGGCGCATTCGCCAATGGCAAAGATCGCCGCATCGCTGGTCTGGCAGCAGTCGTTAATTTCAATGCCGCCGCGGGGGCCGAGCGTCAGGCCCGCCTCCCGCGCCAGCTCATCCCGCGGCCGGATACCGGCGGAGAAGAGCACCAGATCGGTGGGCAGCGCGCTGCCGTCGGCAAACCGCAGCACCACGCTGCCGTCCGGCTGCGGCTCAATGATGTCGGTCTGCTTCGAGGTGTGAACCGTGACGCCCAGCGCATCGATCTTCTGGCGCAGCATCAGCGCCCCGCCCTCATCCAGCTGCACCGCCATCAGCCGTGGCGCAAACTCCACCACATGGGTTTCCAGCCCGAGCTGCTTCAGGGCGTTGGCCGCCTCCAGACCGAGCAGGCCGCCGCCAATCACCACACCGCGCTGACTGTGGCGGGCGCAGGCTGCGATCGCATCCAGATCGTCCAGGGTTCGGTAGACAAAGCAGCGGTCGCCATCGTGGCCCGGCACCGGCGGCACAAACGCGCGTGAACCGGTTGCCAGCACCAGCCTGTCCCACGCCAGCTCATTGCCCGCGCTGTCGCGCAGGCTGCGCTGCGCCCGATCGATTGCCATCACCTGACAGCCGCTGCGCAGTTCAATCCCCTGCAGGGCAAAAAAGTCTGCGCTGACCAGCGAGAGCGCGTCCGCCGCTTTGCCGCTGAAGTAGTCGGAGAGATGAACCCGATCGTAGGCTGGCTGCAACTCCTCGCCGTACACCACGATGTGGTAATGCTGATGCAGCTGGCGGGCAACGAGTTGCTCAAGAAAGTAGTGACTGACCATACCGTGACCGACCACGGCTAATACGGGTTTACTCATCTCAGGACTCTCTGCAGCCTGCGGCTGCGGTTCAGGTTGATCGGGGTCGAACAGGGCGTTAAGCGTGACCGCCTCGCCCCGCTGCAGACGCGCCAGCAGTGCCGGGCCCTGCCGGGTGTCGCCAGAGAGCAGCACCCCGCGCAGGCGGCCCTGGCGAAGAAACAGACGGCGATAGTCGCCGGAAAGCGGATCGAAACTGTGGAGGGATTCCCCCTCACTGATATCCCCGGCGCTGAACAGCGAAATGCCGCTGACTTTGAGCCGGGTCGCCAGCGGCTGACTGACGAAATCGGGCTGCGGCGATCCCGCCAGCTGCGCCGCCAGAATCTCAGCCTGCGCCAGGCAGGGGGCCACCAGCCCCGGGGTTTCACCCTGGTGTTCACAACACTCGCCCACGGCATACACCCCGCTGACCGCGCTGCGCAGCTGGCCATCCACCAGAATGCCGCGCTGACAGGGCAGCCCCGCCGCCCTGGCCAGCGTCACCTCCGGCTCAACGCCGATGGCGATCACCACCTGACGAGCGGCGCAGCGCTGGCCATCCGTCAGCGTCACATCTGCTTTGCCGATGGCCGCAATGCCGCTGTTCAGCAGACAGCGGATACCGCGCTGCTCCAGAGCCGCCTGTAACAGCCCGCCCGCCTGTGCATCCAGCTGGCGATCCAGCAGCCAGGGCTTGTGATGAACCAGCGTCACCGCCCGTCCCCGGGCGCGCAGCGCCGCCGCGGCTTCAATCCCGAGATAGCCGCCACCCAGCACCACGATCGGCCCCTCACCCGCCAGCAGCAGCCGGACATCAGCAATGCTGCGAAACGTCACGACGTTATCGCCCTCAATGCCGGGGATCGCGGGACGGCGCGGCCGTGACCCGGTAGCAAACACCAGCCGATCCCAGCCGAGCTGGCGCTGACAGGTCTGCAGCGTGCGGGCCGCCAGGTCGGTCTGCAGCACGGTTTCACCGCTCAGCAGCGTGACGCCGTGCCGCTGATACCAGTCAGGGTCATGGATCAGGGTTTCATCGAACACCATTTCCCCGGCCAGCACCGGCGAGAGCAGCACGCGGTTGTAGTTGCCGTGCGGCTCGCGGCCAATGACCGTGATGACAAAGCGCTGCGGCGCACGCTGCACCAGCCGCTCCACCATCTGCATCCCCGCCATGCCATTGCCTATCACCAGCAACCGTTGCCTCATGGTCTGCTCCCTATGCCGCCGTGGTCTGTTTTTCATAGAGGAAATGCAGCACCTTCTGGCGCAGCTGGTGATAGCGCGGCTCATCGGCCAGCGCCACCCTGGCGCGGGGACGCGGCAGATCGACGGTGAGGATCTCGCCAATCTGCGCGGCAGGGCCATTGGTCATCATCAGCACCCGATCGGAGAGCAGCACCGCCTCATCGACGTCATGGGTAATCAGCACGATGCTGGTGTTCAGCTCCTGCTGAATGCGCATCACGCTGTCCTGCAGATGGGCGCGGGTTAAGGCGTCCAGCGCGCCAAACGGCTCATCCAGCAGCAGCACGCGTGGCTTCATCGCCAGCGCCCGTGCAATGCCGACGCGCTGCTTCATGCCGCCGGAGATTTCGCCTGGCCGCTTGTGCATGGCGTGGCTCATCTGCACCCGATTCAGGTTGTGCTCGATCCAGTCGTGCATCTCCGCGCGGGTGAGACGCCCTTTAAACACCTGCTGCACCGCCAGCTCGACGTTCTGAAAGGCCGTCAGCCACGGCAGCAGCGAATGGTTCTGAAACACCACGGCGCGCTCCGGGCCGGGACCGGTAATCTCACGGTTGTCACACAGCAGCACCCCGCTGCTGGGGCGGGTCAACCCGGCGATCAGGTTAAGCAGCGTCGATTTGCCGCAGCCGGAGTGACCGATCAGGCTCAGGGTTTCGCCTTCGTGGAGATCAAAACTGACGTTGTCGAGGGCCAGGAACTCGCCGCTGGCGGTGTTAAAACGCTGGCTCACCTGCTGAACGCGAATAATGTGTTTCATGCTCTTCCCCTTATTTTTCCCAGCTGAAGCGACGCACCAGCAGCATCAGCCCCTGCTCCAGCAGCAGGCCGACCACGCCGATAATCAGAATGGCGATCAGGATGTTGGCCACGTTGAGGTTGTTCCACTCGTTCCAGATCCAGAAGCCGATGCCCAGTCCGCCGGTCAGCATTTCAGCGGCGACGATCACCAGCCAGGCGATGCCGATAGAGAGGCGCACCCCGGTAAGGACAGCGGGCAGCACGGCGGGCAGCAGAATGCGGCGCATCACCGTCCATTCAGAGAGCTGTAACACCCGCGCCACGTTGAGGTAATCCTGCGGAATACGCTGCACGCCTTCGGCGGTGTTGATGATCATCGGCCAGATGGAACAGATGAAAATGGTCCAGCTGGCCGCCGGCTCGGCGCGCTGAAACAGCAGCAGGCCAATCGGCAGCCAGGCCAGCGGACTCACCGGGCGCAGCAGGGCGATAACCGGATTGCCCATCCGGGCGAGAAAGGTGAACCGCCCGAGCAGAAAGCCTGCCGGGATGCCCACCAGCGCGGCGAGGCCAAAGCCGATGGCGACGCGCTGCAGCGAGGCCAGCACGTTCCAGCCGATGCCCTGGTCGTTGGGGCCGTTGCTGTAGAACGGATCGGCGAACAGGGTCTGCGCGGCCTGCCAGGTCACGTAAGGCGACGGAAACGCCGGTTCCACCAGCGCGGCGAGCTGCCACACCAGCAGGAGCAGCAGCAGGCCGCCCGCGGCCGGAATGGTGCGCTGCAGCAGAGGCCGCAGACGCGCCGGACGGGGCGCGATTTTTGGGGTGACCTGTAACGGGATCACGGTGGCACGGCTCGGGGGGTTCACCGGCTGCGCCACGGCGCGCGCGTCAGTTTTCATAACGACCTCTCTTAACGTTTGATAGCGAAACTGGCGGCGTAGGCGGCAGGGTCACTGCCATCCCAGACTTTGCCGTCGATCAGGGTGCTGCTGCGCATCTCACTGGCGGGCACGGCAACCTGGCCCACCGCGCTGGCCGCCTCTTTATAGATATCGAGGCGGTTGATCTGGCGGGCCACCGCGAGGTAATCGGGATCGTGGGTGAGCAGGCCCCAGCGTTTCATCTGGGTCAGGAACCACATGCCGTCGGAGAGCCACGGAAAACTGACGTTGCCGTTGTCGAAAAAGCGCATCGGATGGGCGTCCTGCCACGTCTGGCCCAGACCGTTCTCATACTGGCCCAGCATCCGCCCCTGCAGCGTGTCGACGCGGGTGTTGATCCAGGCGCGTCCGGCCAGCACCTGCGCGGTTTCGCGGCGGTTATCGTCTGAGGCGTCGATCCAGCGCGCGGCGTCCAGCACGGCGGCGGTCAGCGCACGGGCGGTGTTGGGGTTCTCTTTCACCCACTGCGCGCGGGTGCCGAGCACTTTCTCCGGATGCTCCGGCCAGATCTGCTGGCTGGTGGCGGCGGTAAAGCCGATGCTGTCGCTGATGGCACGCTGGTTCCACGGCTCACCGACGCAGAAGCCGCTCATGTTGCCGATCTTCATGTTCATCACCATCTGCGGCGGCGGCACAACCACGGTGCGGATATCCTCAAACGGATTAATTCCGGCACTGGCCAGCCAGTAGTAGAGCCACATCGCGTGGGTGCTGGTGGGAAAGGTGTGGGCGAAGGTCAGACTGCCTTTAGGGCGGCTGTCGACCGCCTTTTTCAGGCTCGCCAGATCGCTCACACCCTGGCCCTTCAGCTGGTTAGACAGGGTAATGGCCTGGCCGTTATGGTTGAGCGTCATCAGGTTGGCCATGTCGTGCTGTGGCCCCGCCACGCCAAGCTGCAGCGCGTAGATCATGCCGTACAGCACGTGCGCTGCATCCAGTTCACCGGAGGTCAGCTTGTCACGCACCGCCGCCCAGCTTGCCTCTTTGCTGACCTGCAGCGTCAGGCCATACTTTTTATCGAAGCCTTTCACCGACGCCATCACCACCGGCGCACAGTCGGTCAGCGGAATAAATCCGACCCGCACCTGCGCTTTTTCCGGCGCGTCCGACCCGGCCGCCCAGACCGCATTGCGTAATCCCGGAATGATCCAGGCTGCGCCCAGCGCCGCGCCGGAAAGCAGTGCCTGACGTCGTGTCAGTGAAAATGACGGTTTGCTCATCATGTTGCCCCTGAACAGAAATAAAAAAAGGCGTCCTCCGACAGACCGAAGCCTGCGGATGGACGCCTTTATCCAAAGCACTGATCCCACCGCCATTGGCGGGCGCAATGCATACTCTCTGTAAGGCTAAAGCAAAGGGTGTGCCAGTTTTTTCAACGCCGTCAATGGCGGTTCACCGGCCTCCCTCTGCTGAAAATCTGACCGTTTTTGCACGTTTGTGACGCAGGTTGCGCACGGCGGTTGTGCAGCTACCTCTTCCGGGTTAGCTGCGCAGCGTCGCGGCGACCGCCAGCACCGCCTGCGCGATCTCCACGATCCGCTTGTTCTGATTCATGGCACTTTTGCGCAGCGCCTGCCACGCGGCCTCTTCGCTGAAACCCTGCTGCTGCATCAGCCAGTGTTTGGCCTGATCGACCACCCGCCGCTCGTCGAGAGAGGCGCGCATCGATGCCAGCTCATCCGCCTGCTGCTGCAGACGCTGCGACTGCTCGCTAATCAGTGACAGCACCGAGCGCCCGAGCTGGGGTGCCAGTCCGTCACTGTCGAGCGCCGCCGCGCCGGGCAGCCAGTCAGCGCCGGAAACATAGAGCGCAAAGGTGCTCTCCCCCTGGACAACCTGCCCTGTCGCCTGCTGCTGCGCCTGGTCGATGGCCGCGCGACAGCGCTGCATCAGCGTGGCCGTCAGGGCATCCTCCAGCGTTTTCATCTGATCCAGCCGCTCTGAGAGCAGAGAAAACCAGTGCAGTGCACCGTTCTCCTCACAGGGGCCGCCGGTGCAGGCGATACGCCGCAGACGTTCGATGTCCCGGCTGGCCTGGGCCAGCGGCTGCCAGCGTTCACAGGCGGTGCTGTCGGCAAACTGCCGGAAGGTGGTAAAACTCTGCTCCTGCGCCGCAATCAGCGCCACCATCTGGCTGCGCTGCCCGTCGGTAAACTGTCGCGCCGCAAAACCGGCGGAACCGATAGCCCGCTCCTGCCCGGCCAGTTCTTTGCCCTGCATAAAACTGAACAGGGCGATCAGCGCGCGGGAGATGTCGGGATGGCTGGCGGTGTCGGCCGCTTCAAAAACCAGATTCAGTAAGGTGCGGATCACCTGATTAAAGGCGGCCATCGCGGCGGCCTGCTCACGTTCACGCAGGCTGATCTGCTGACGGAGCGCGGGTAACCCCTCCAGCGCCTGCAGGGCGGTGGCAATCAGGTTGCAGAAGCGGCTGAAGCCAGGCTGGGCCACGGCGGGCGGAAGGGCCTGATAAAAGTGCTGCAGCGCCTCACTCACCGCCTGCTGACGGGCGCCACGCTCTGCGCTGAACAGCGCACCGTCCGAACAGAGCCAGAGGTTAGTGGCGCCGCGTTCCCGCTGCAGCCGATGAACCAGTTCGCTGACGGCGGCCATCAGCTCGCCGGTCTGAAGCAGCCGCTGCAGGCTGGCGATATCGCTCTCACGTGAAGCCTGCAGCCAGGCCAGGGCGTCAGCCATTTTTCATCTCTCCGCGCCGTAAAATCCTTCTGAAGCAAAAGGCGTGCCGCTTTCCGAAAAAAAGCGGCATAAACCGCCCCGGAAATTCTGATTTTGAAAAGATTCTTTTCCTGCGCCGGGAAAATTTTCCGGCAATAAAAGGTTAGTGATACTTAATAGTTTCCCATCGAACCCATTGCGTGTCAGAATGGGAAGCCACGTTATCAATCAGTTTGTCTGTGCGATCATTCAGTTCGCTTTAACTATCACTTTATTCGCGGCTTTTTTCAGGGCGTATCACGCCCCGGAACCGCCCGCTATCACGCATCGGCAGCAGGCGCAATGGTTTGAAATCTCAAAAGTCTTAGGTAGACTAAACGCGTTACTATCCCGATGTAATCTGGCCGTTTTTTAACAAACAGACTTTCAGCACGATGCGGCGCCTGAATCAGCGTTTTCTGCATCGGGCCTGGCAATATGCAGATACTTTGATGAGATCACGAGGAACATGGTGAAAAAGAGTCTTGCGTTAACGCTGCTGGCGGTACTTACCCTGGCAGGCTGTAAGGCCCCGCCGCCGCCCGTCACTGACGATACGCTGGTCACCAGCGAAATTAACGGCGTCAAACTGGTCCATCGACACGCTGTCGCGGCACCCACTGCCTTTGAGCCGGTCAATCAGACCTGGCGTGCGCTTTATGGCGCCTCCGTGATGACCTCACCCGACTACGGCGGCAAGGTGGTTCGCTATCTCGAAACGGGTAAACCGTTTGAAGTATTAGGCAATGTAGAACACAGCTGGCTGGCGATTGCTGACCAGGCTGATGGCCCTTTAATCGGTTACGTCCCACTGAAAGCGGGCGTGGAGAGCAGTCGTTATGACGCCACCGTGCAGAGCGATCGCCCCCGTCCCCGCAAAGCGAAACAGGTCTGTGTGGCCGTCGGCGGCGCCAGCAAAGCCTGCCGCACTAACGATACCGCGACCTGGATCTTAGACTGACTATGAAATCCGGCGCATATTGCCCGCAGCACCGTCCCGTGCTGCGGGCACAGGCATTTGCCATTAGCTGGAAGATCACACTGTAATGACTGTGGAATCCCCTGCGCGTGAGGCGTCCCCCTCAGGCAATGAGAATCTGTTACTTCAGGCTGCAGCCCCCCTGCTGAACGCGGTGGTGCAGATTCGTCAGGCAGCCACCCATGACGACCCTGCCGGGCTGCGTCAGTCTCTGATCGATGAAATCCGCCAGTTCGAACAGCGCTGTAAACAGGCCGGACTGCCGTTTGAGATGATTATCGGCGCGCGTTACTGCATCTGCAGCGCGCTGGATGAAGCGGCAGCCCAGACCCCCTGGGGCACCCGCGGCGTCTGGTCGGGCAACGGCATGCTGGTCACCTTTCATAATGAAAGCTGGGGCGGCGAGAAATTTTTTCAGCTGCTGTCACGCATTTCGCAGAGCCCGCAACAGCACCTCTGGCTGCTGGAGGTGGTTCACTACTGCCTGCTGCTGGGCTATGAGGGGCGCTATCGCGGCAACGAAAATGGCCGAACCCAGTGCGACGGCATCCGCAAACGCCTGAAAACCCTGATAGATGAAACCCGCGCGCAGCGCGAATCCCCGCAACCGCCGCTGGTGGAGGTGCATCCGCTGGTGAGCACCCTCGCCCGCCCGATGGTGCCGCTCTGGGCGTGCGCCATGCTGGTCGCGCTGGTCGGCTGCCTGATCTATAGTGGCCTGAACTGGCGACTCGGCAATGCGGCGGAGCCGCTGCTGCGCACCATTTATCAGACGCCGCTGCCGCAGATCACCGCCGGACGCCGCCCCTCTTCGCCGCAGGCGCTGCTCGATCTGCGTCAGCGCCTGAACGATGTCATCGCGGCCGGTCAGCTCGAAGTGAGCGACGGCGCGTTTGGCAGTAAAGTGATTATCCCGGCGGATAAACTGTTTGCCCAGCAGGGCACGGTCATCAATCCGGTAGGCCGGGCGCTGCTGGCTCGTGTTTCAACCGCGATGAATGATGTGAAAGGCACCATTCTGGTGTCGGTGTTTACCGACGATCATCCGGTGGATAACAGCCGCTTTGCCTCCAGCTACGAGTTCTCCTTTGCCCGCGCCCGCGCCATCACCCAGCTTCTGCAGGTGCAGCTGGCTGACGGCCATACGGTTCGCTCTGAAGGCCGCGGCGACAGCGACCCGCTGCTGCCCAACGACAGCAGCGAAAACCGGACCCGCAACCGCCGCGTAGAAATTACCCTTTTTGCCGCGCCTGAAACGCTCAGTAATCACCAGGGAGCCCGATAATGCGCGCCTCACTTCGTCTGTTGTTAACCCACCGCCTGCTGTGGAGTTTTATCGGCGTCACGGCGCTGAGCTGCCTGGTCTGGATGCTGGGGCCGTTCTGGACATGGGACGAGTCACGTCCTCTGGAACCGGCGCTGCCCCGCCAGCTCACCGTCGGCGCACTCTTTTTTCTCTGGATCCTGTTCCAGCTGATCCCGTCACTCTATCGCGCCTGGTTTAACAGCCGCCTGCTGACGCAGCTCCAGCTGGCCGACAATGAAGATCCGGCCGAGCGTCAGATGACCGAAGAGCGGCTCAATCAGCGCTTCAGTGAAGCCGTGATGCAGCTGAAACGTACGCAGTTTGGCCGCCGCCACAGTGGCGGCTGGCTGGCGCGCGTCAACGCCAGCTACCTCTATCAGCTTCCCTGGTATCTGGTGATGGGGGCCCCCGGTGCCGGTAAGACCACCGCGCTGCTGAATGCGGGGCTGGACTTTCCGCTGACCGACACGCTGGGAAAAAATGCCATTCGCGGCGTCGGCGGCACCCGCAACTGTGACTGGTGGTTTACCGACAGCGCCGTGCTGATTGATACCGCCGGTCGCTATGCGCTGCAGGAGAGCCAGCGCGTGCGCGACGCCGCGGAGTGGCACAGTTTTATCAATCTGCTCAAACGCTACCGCACCCGCCAGCCGATTAACGGCGTCATCATGACCATCAGCGTCGCCGACCTGCTGAGTGACTCAGCCGAGGCGCGTTTCGCTCAGGCAAGCGCCCTGCGTGAGCGCATGGCGGAACTGCATCAGCAGACCGGCATTCATTTCCCGGTCTATGTAATGGTGACCAAAACCGACCTGCTGAAAGGCTTTATGAGCTATTTTGGCTCGATGGATAAGGCGCGGCGTGACGCCATCTGGGGCTTCACGTTTAACCGTGAACCGGGCAAATCGCCAAAGAGTGACTGGCATCACCACTTTGATCAGCAGTTTCAGCGGCTGGAGCAGCAGCTTCAGCAGCAGCTGGCGGATCAGATGACCCAGGAGCGCGACCTGAACCAGCGCGCGGAGTGTTTCCTCTTCCCGCAGGAGTTCGCCTCACTGCGCCCGCTGCTGAACGAATATCTGGATATCGTCTTTTCTGACCATCAGGATGCGGTGGCCTGGAGTCCGCGTGGCCTCTTCTTCACCAGCGGCACCCAGGAGGGGCTGCCCTTTGATCGGGTGATGGGTGAACTGAGCCGTAAGCTGCAGTTGCGCCAGGCGGGCGATCACTCCATCGCGGCGTGGGACAGCGTTAACCGCAGCCGCCCCATCCCCGGCAACAAAGGCCAGAGCTTCTTTATCCGCGATCTGCTGAGCGATCTGATTTTTAAAGAGAGCGGCCTGGCGGGCAGCAATCGCCGCTGGGAGTACCGCAATCAGCTGTTCCACTGGATTGGCTACGGTGTGCTGGCGGGCGCGCTGTTGATCGCCTCCAGCCTGTGGTGCCTCAGCTACTATCAGAATCAGCACTATCTGCAGGAGGTGGCGGCACGGGTGCCGGCCATCCGGTCGCAGAGTCAGCAGGTCATTCATCAGCCTGCAGATAATATTTTTGATCTGCTACCCTTTCTGAATAACCTGGTGAAGCTGCCGCTCTCGCCGCGTTTTTCTCTCGATAATCCACCGCTTACTATGCGGGCGGGCTTATATCGCGGGAGTCAGGTGAGCGATGCGGCCTGGGTGCTGTATCAGAATGCGCTCAAGTCGCTGCTGCTGCCGCGCGTGGCCCAGCAGATCACCAATATCCTGCGCAACGATCCGGGTGACGATAACGCCTACAGCCGCAATGCGCTGCGCGCTTATCAGATGCTCTATCAGCCGCGTAATTATGATGGCGAATTTTTACGGGCCTGGCTGCTGCAGAACTTACAGCGCTCGCTGCCCGATTCGGTCAGCGCCCGCGATCTTCAGCAGCTCGACTGGCACCTGAGCCAGCTGCTGGATCAGCAGATTCAGTCGTCGCCCTATGCCCGCGACAACGCCCTGATGATGCGTAAACTGGCGGAAAATCTGAACATTGCGGGCCAGTCGGGCCCGGTGCTGGCGGCGACGCCCCGGCACGCTGCCCCGCAATTTTCCTCGCATAGCGAGTAATGGTGAGGTAAACATGGCTGCTTACACGGCCCCCGGCTGGTATGGCAAGCTGCCGTCGACCGGTGACTTTCTGCACCATCGACTGAGCGAACAG
This sequence comes from Pantoea sp. ARC270, assembly GCF_003236725.1. Lineage (NCBI taxonomy): Bacteria > Pseudomonadati > Pseudomonadota > Gammaproteobacteria > Enterobacterales > Erwiniaceae > Pantoea > Pantoea sp. ARC270. The sequence goes on along the minus strand of NZ_PUGA01000031.1, from coordinate 28,010 downwards.
CAGATTAGTCCCTGGAATCACTGGTTTCAGCAGGGACTGATGCACTGGCATCAGCAGGCGTATGCGATCAGCGCGAATTTTCTCCATGCGCCGGTGTGGAACTTTGTTCTGCCGGTGACGGCCACCCGGCCACAGATACAGATGGGCTGCCTGCTGCCCTCCTGTGACCGCGTCGGACGCGCCTGGCCGCTGCTGGCTCTGCACAGCTTTCCGCTGGCGCAGTGGCATCCGGCGCAGCTGCGGATCTCCGGTGACTGGTTTCAGGATCTGGGTGCCACGCTGTTACGGGCGGTGCAGACGCCGCTGAACGGCGAGCAGCTGGAGCAGGCGATTCAGGCGCTGCCCCCGCTGCTGGTGCCCGCCCGCAAGCCGTCTGAAATCATGGATGTGATCGGTTTTCAGGACCTGCCCTGCACGCTGAGCTGGCGTGAAGTGGCGGAACGCTTCGACCCGCAGCAGCATATGAGCTACTGGTGGAGTAATCGCAGTGACGGGTTTGTGCATGCGACCCACAAGCATAGCGGCAACCTCACCGCGCAACTGTTTTCGTTACTGTTCAACCCGGCGGCAGGTTCACAGCCGGGACGTAATGGCCTCTATCCGCCGATGTTCGAATGAGGCCGGATGCGTTTGCCGTTTAATCTGGGATAACTCATGCAATTTACCATTGTGCAGTGCACTACGGATGTTCCGGTCAAAAGCGTCGCGTTTCAGCCGCCTGGCGGCACCATTGGCCGCAGTCAGGATAATGATCTGGTACTGCCCGATGAGACGCGCGCCATTTCGCGTCTGCAGGCGCTGGTTCATCTGTCGCAGGAGGGCGAGTGTCGCCTGACCAATCAGGGCAGCGTGACGCCAGTGGAGCACAACGGCATTACCCTGGGACGCGGCATGCAGGTGCTGCTGAAACATGGCGATGCGCTGCGGATCGGCGATTATGCGCTGGAAGTGCGCGACCCTGCCTGCCACGCCGCCCAGAGCGATCCGCTGGCGCTGTTTGCCGGTGACAGTGCACAGCCCGCCAATCCGCTCGGCATTCACGAACATCACGACATTGAGGCGCGGCTGCTGGTCAGCGAGGCGGCGCCCGCCCGCCACGAACGCCACAGCGATGCGCGGCTGGCCATCGACCCGCAGGCGAGTGAGCCACGCCGCACGCTGACAGCCCAGCCGGTGGATCAGGATCGGCTCATCGCCGCGCTGCTGGACGGTATGGGGCTGAGCAACGGGCACGCCACGCCGATTGATGAAGAGCAGATGCGGATTACGGGCCGGATGCTGAGTCTCTTCTCGCAGGGCACGGTCGCGCTGCTCTCCTCGCGCTCCATTCTCAAGCGCGGCGTGAAGGCAGACATGACGATGATCCTCAACGAGGCCAACAACCCGTTTAAGATCCTGCCCTCCGGGAAGACCGTGCTGATGCAGATGTATCAGAGCCAGATGCCGGGCTTTATGCCGCCGGAACAGGCGGTGCGCGATGCGCTGGTCGATCTGCAGGCCCACCAGCTGGGCATGATTGCCGGCATCCGCGCCATCATCGCCGCGATGCTGCAATCCTTTAATCCGCAGCGGCTGGAGGAGCAGGCGCGCGCCGACGGCGTGGTCTCTAAACTGCCCTTCTCCACCGTGAAGAAAGCGGCGCTGTGGGACTACTTTACCCGTAACTATCAGCGCACCGCCGGGGAGATCGAGGATGATTTCCATACGCTGTTTGGCGAAGCGTTTCTTCATGCTTATGACATGGAAGTTAACCAGTATAAGGATTCTCAGACGCGGGTAGATGAAGCATGAAGATTGTGTTTGCCAGTCGCTGCCAGCAGGGACTCCGCGATGAGAATCAGGATCGCACCGGCGCTGAACTGGATGACCATAAAGCCTGTTTTGTGGTGTGCGATGGCGTCGCCGGTCTGCCGGGCGGCGAGATGGCGGCTCAGCTGGTGCGCGACACCCTGCTGAGTCAGTTGCAGGCGTACGACGCCTTTACCCCGGAAATCACCCATCAGGCGATTGAGCAGTGCCGTCTGGCGCTGCATGAGGCACAGGGTAAAAATCCGAAATTTTCACGTATGAGCACCACGCTGGCGGCCCTGTTTATTGACCGTAAAAAACAGCGTGCATGGTGGGCCCATGCGGGTGACAGCCGGGTTTACCACTTCCGCCGGGGGGTGCTCAACGAGGTGACCCGTGACCACAGTCTGGCGCAGCAGCTGAAAGAAGCAGGCTATGAAAATACCGGCATTAACAGTAATTTACTTTATAATGCGCTCGGTGCTGAGCCGCCTCGCTTAGTGAGCTTTTCACAGGAGATGGCGCTGGAGGATGGTGACGCCTTTCTGGTCTGTACCGACGGCTTCTGGCTGAATCTGACCACCGGCGAAATGGAACAGGCGCTGCGCATGGTGAATGCCTGCGAAGAGTGGCTGGCGCTGATGGAGCAGGCGGTCAGCCGCAACGTTAAAAAAGATAATCTCAGCGCACTGGCGGTCTGGATTGGTGAGCCGGAAGAGGCCACGCTGCTCTATTCACTGGCTGATTCGGCGCGCTTTCTGCCGCCTCGTTTTTGATTCCAAGGATCCTTATGAAACTGTGGTTGCCCGGCATCATCACTCTGCTGATGGCCTTTCACGCCCAGGCTGAAAATTATCGTGTGGTTTACTCCCCCAGCCTGGAGCTGGAGGTTTATATCGATGATGTGGTCAGCAAAGCGCCTGACGACTGGTGTAAAGAGACGCTGCCGCTGCGCATCGTCTCTGGCAAGAGTAAGGATTCGGCGGTGCTGACCACCTTTTTGCCGCGCGTCGGCACCCTGCTCGCCAACCAGTGCGGCCTGCTGGATGTGCTGCCCTGGCAGATGACCAGTAAAGAGGGAAGCGTGCTGGCCAGCGGCAGTGCCAGCAAGCTGCAGAACTGGCGGCCTATCGTGATGGCTGATGCCACCGCCAGCGCCAGTGAGAGCAACGCCGCGCCGCTGGACCTGTCGCGGCCGGCTGACAGCACGCCGCTGCAACACTTTGATCTGCCCAGCGGCTGTCATTTTCGTACCGCCTGGGATGAACATGCTCACACCCTGTTCATCCCGGACGTCAGCAAGCAGCAGTGCTCGCCGGATGGCTGGGCAGAAGGCAAAAGTGAGATGACGCTGGTTACACCGGATCAGAAAACGCCGGTCGCCGTCACCTTCTATCAGGGCTATCCCATCGCCAACCTGACGATCCCGGACAGCCGGCTGGAAGTGATTGCCGCCAATAATCAGCGCATGATCGTGACCCGGGCGGACGCCGCAGAGAGCTGGCTGGTGCTGCCCTTTGATGACCAGCATCACGTCTGGCGCTTCAACGGGGCCCTGTTAATCAAAATGGATAAGAATGCTGCGCAGCAGAGTGCTGACGCTGTGAAATCGCGGGTCGATACCTTGCGCAGCCAGTGGGCGCCCTATTTCATGCCACAGCAAAAAGTGAATGTGTTACTCATCGACACCCTGCACGCGGATCTGGTTGATCCTGCCATTGGTGCCTGGCGTAACATCAATTAATTACCGCGCAGCCTGGCGAGCAGGCCGTGTACAGAGAGTTCACTATGTCGGCAAATGAAAATCCGAAAACCGTTCCGAATGCCCTGCCTGACGGATACCGTTTTAACGAGTTTGAGATCAAGGAAGTGATTGGCGGCGGCGGCTTCGGCATCGTCTATCGCGCCTGGGATCATCAGCTCGAACGCACCATCGCCATTAAAGAGTATATGCCGGTGTCGCTGGCCGTCCGTGCTGCGGATCTCACCCTGGAATTGCGCGGTGAGCGTTTTCAGAAGCTCTTTAATGCCGGTCTGAACAGCTTTATTCAGGAAGCGCGCCTGCTGGCCCGCTTTAACCATCCGGGCCTGCTGCACGTGCTGCGCTTCTGGGAGCAGAACGGCACGGCCTATATGGGCACGCTCTATTACAGCGGCATGACCCTGAAGGAGTGGCAGCTCACCAGCCCGGAGTCGATCTCTGAAGCCTGGATACGCCGCCTGCTGCCTCCGCTGCTGGGGGCGATCAGCACCATTCATCAGGCGGGCTATCTGCATCGCGATATCTCGCTCGACAATATCCAGATTCAGGAGAATCAGCTGCCGGTGCTGCTCGATTTCGGCTCGGCGCGCAAAGAGATTGGCAACCTCTCTGATGAAACGGAAATCATGCTCAAACCCGGTTTTGCGCCGATTGAGCAGTACAGCGAAGAGGGAGAAGTTGAACAGGGCCCCTGGACCGACATCTACGCGCTGGGCGCGGTGCTGCACAGCCTGATTACCCATAATCCGCCGCCGGTCAGCGTGGTGCGCTGTATTGAAGATAACTATCAGCCGCTGGTGGAACGTCAGCCAGAGGGCTACTCGCTGCCGCTGCTCCATGCGATTGACTGCGCGCTGGCGATGAAGCCGGGCGATCGCCCGCAGACGATTGATGCCTTTGCGGCGCTGATTGATCTGCCGGTCAGCGATGTGGAAGCCGTGGTCAACAGCTTCCCGGTTCCCGGTGAACCGCCTGCTGCGCGGGTGGAGGAGCCGGTCGAGGCCGCGCCGCCGGTGGTGATGGCCATGAATCACGCCGCAGCGTCGGCTGAACCGGTGACACCGCGCACGGCGCGCCGGCTGTCGCCCGCCCTGCTGGCACTGGCTGCGGTGGCGGTGCTGGCGACCGGGGCCGCCGTCTGGCTGGCGAACCGTCACAGCGCCGCGCCGGAAGCGGCAGACTCCTCAGCGGTCGTCACGCAGGCGCCCGCCTCTGCGCCGTCAGCGGCCGCCGTTCCCGCCGCGCTGGCAACCGTCTACCTTAAGCTGGAGAGCGGCGAAAGCGTGGTGCTTAACGGCCAGCCGGTGGAGGTCAAACCCGGCAGCAGTGGCTTTGCCGCGCTGAACCTGGCGGCGGGTCAGTATAAAATCGATATTCACAATGGCAGCGTGACCCACTCTCAGTCCCTGACCATTGATAAGCCCGGCACCTGGCTGATCAATCCGGGTAACTGAGTTTCGCGGGCTTGCAGCAGAAAAGAGAAAGGGCGCACGAGGATGCGCCCTTTCTCTGTTAAGAAGGAAAGCGGAGTGTCAGGCCTGTTTCAGGCAGGCTTGCTGTAATGTCCGCACCTGATGCGCCAGTCGGCTCAGCCCCTCCTCCTCCATGCCGCGGCGGGTCAGCTCCTCCTCCAGGGCAAACAGATACTGCGCGTTCGAGCCGAGCGGGCCGCTGGCCACGGCAATTAACGGCGCAACCGCATCCGGACAGGAGTCCGACTCATACAAAGGATGACGCGGGTCCATAATAAAGGTCAGCGCCGTGACGCTGCGGCCATCATCCAGCTGGAGCTCACACCAGGTAGGCAGGTAGCAGCCGGTGACCATCTCACGCTTCCACAGCAGCGTCAGCTCTTCATGCAGGCGCGCTTCCGGCAGGCGAAAGGCCAGGCCGCTGGTTCTGCCGCCCTGCTTCAGCGCCAGCATGCGGCCGGGATGGGAAGCGGTGCCGCGACCGGCAATCAGTCGCAGACAGAACGCGCGATGCCAGCCTTCCAGCGAACCGGACGCGACCTCATCCGCCTCAAAGATCGGGTTCCACATCAGCGAGCCATAGCCAAAAATCCAGACCGGGCTGTGATCGGGACGGCAGGCCAGCGTGGCGGCCAGCGACGCCGCACGCTGCTCGCAACTCCAGAGCAGCGTCTCTTCGATATCCCCGAACGACGTTTTACAATCCGCTTTTAACAGAAATTCCCGGGTAAGCAATGCGACCTCCTCAACATCAACAGCGTCCTGCGCACCAGCTCCTGTCACCTGCTCGCCAGAGGCTTCTGGCGTTTCGGTCATGAAATTGACATTAATCTATTTTCGCGCGGGGTTTCAAGCGTGAGGCGGGTCGCAGCTTAAAAAAAACCAGATAAACCTGATAGCGCAGACGAAAAAAAGGGCCAGCTGATGCCGGCCCTCAGGCGGTGCGGAGAAGCAGCAGGGTTAATGCTTCGGATGCCACTTGTCGTCATCGCCCTTTTCATACTCTTTTTTGACGGCGGACCAGGCCACTTTATGTGCCACCTCTTCCCGCGAATCATCGCCGCGTCGATCTTCCGCCTCTTTATACTGATCCCAGGCGCTGTTGAACGCCTGCTGATAGATATCCTGGGCGTGGGCAGGCAGAACGTGCTTAACGTTGTCAGGTAAATCGCTTCGGCTGGCGTAAGGCATAACGGCTCCTCTGTTGACGGATTCCTGTTAAGCCTGGCGCAACTGCGCAAAATTTCAAATCGTCACTTATTCCTGTTTCAGACTGAAAACCGCCTACAGCCGCAACAAAGGCAAATTAACTGCGGATTTTCAGGCACAGAATCCCAGGATCAGCCTGGCTGATAGGGAATGTTGCAGACTGATTATTATTACATTATTCGGGATAACTTCAGGTTAATGCAGCTTCAATCGTTTATTGCATTTTAGTAAAAAGCAGTAAATTTTTCCCTGTCGGGCCGGTGAAAAGATAAACTGCGCCCTGCTCCAAAACTGATTATATTTCTAACAGCAGTTCGCGCTGCGTCGGACAATCATTAACCAGAGAGGATGGTGAATGCCTTCACATGAAAAAACACGTCACAAGGAATTCTCGCTGATATTTCCGATTATCACGCTGGGTATCCTCTATTTTTTTGGTGCGCAGACCTCTTTTCCGGTGGTCGTCGGGATTAACCTGCTGGCACTGGTCGCCATCCTGAGCAGCGCGTTCAGCGTGGTGCGTCACGCCGACGTGCTGGCTCACCGGCTTGGCGAACCCTATGGTTCCCTGATCCTGAGCCTCTCGGTGGTGATTCTTGAAGTGAGCCTGATCTCGGCGCTGATGGCCACGGGCGATGCGGCGCCGGGGCTGATGCGCGATACGCTCTATTCGATTGTCATGATCGTGACCGGCGGGCTGGTGGGCTTTGCGCTGCTGCTGGGAGGCAATAAGTTTGCGACCCAGTACGTCAATCTGGCCGGCGTGAAGCAGTATCTGATCGCGATATTCCCGCTGGCGATTCTGGTGCTGGTCTTCCCCAACGCGCTGCCCGGCGGGAATTTCTCTGTCACCCAGGCACTGCTGATTGCGGCTATTTCAGCGGCGATGTATGGCGTTTTCCTGCTGATTCAGACGAAAACCCACCAGAGCCTGTTCGTCTATGAGCATGAGGATGAGAGTGACGACGGTGACCCGCATCACGGTAAACCCTCGGCGCACAGCAGCATCTGGCACACCGTCTGGCTGATCGTACATCTGATTGCGGTGATTGCCGTGACCAAGATGAACGCGAATACGCTGGAAAGCCTGCTGACAGAGATGAATGCTCCGGCGCAGTTCACCGGCTTCCTGGTGGCCCTGCTGATCCTCTCGCCGGAAGGCCTGGGCGCGATTAAGGCGGTGCTGATGAATCAGGTGCAGCGCGCCATGAATCTCTTCTTCGGTTCCGTGCTGGCGACCATCTCCCTGACGGTGCCGGCCGTGACCATCATCGCCACCCTGACCGGACAGGAGCTGATTTTTGGTCTGGAGCCGCCGCAGATGGTGATTATGATGGCGTCCCTGATCCTGTGTCAGATCTCCTTCTCCACCGGCCGTACCAATGTCCTGAACGGCGCGGCGCATCTGGCCCTGTTTATCGGCTATCTGATGACCATCATGCTGTAACGGCACCGGACGTCAGGCGAAAAAAAAGAGCGATTTCTCGCTCTTTTTTTTATACCGCAGACTTATTTGCTGGTATCGAGTTCCGGGAAGCTTTTCACCAGATCGTCAATCGCTTTCATCTGCACCAGGAATGGCTCCAGCTTATCCAGCGGCAGTGCGGAAGGACCGTCACACAGGGCGTGGTCCGGGTCCGGATGCGCTTCGATAAACAGACCGGCAATGCCGACCGCCATACCCGCACGCGCCAGCTCACCCACCTGGGCACGACGACCGCCTGATGCCGCACCAAACGGATCGCGGGTCTGCAGCGCATGGGTCACGTCGAAAATGACCGGGCTGTTTCGGGTCACTTTCTTCATCACGTTGAAGCCGAGCATGTCCACAACCAGGTTGTCGTAGCCGAAGTTGCTGCCGCGATCGCACAGGATAACCTGCTCGTTGCCGCCTTCTGCAAACTTATCCACGATGTTACCCATCTGGCCAGGGCTGACGAACTGCGGCTTCTTGACGTTGATCACGGCGCCGGTTTTCGCCATCGCTTCCACCAGATCCGTCTGACGCGCCAGGAAGGCGGGCAGCTGGATCACATCGACCACTTCAGAAACCGGCTGCGCCTGAGCGGCTTCATGGACATCGGTGATGATCTTCACACCGAACGTCTGCTTCAGCTCCTGGAAAATCTTCATTCCCTCTTCCAGACCCGGGCCACGGTAAGAGTGGATCGAGGAACGGTTCGCTTTATCAAAGGACGCTTTGAATACGTAAGGAATACCCAGCTTACCGGTGACGTTCACGTAGTGTTCGCAGATACGCATCGCCAGGTCACGGGACTCCAGCACGTTCATCCCGCCAAACAGCACAAACGGCAGATCGTTTGCTACTTTGATATCACCAATACTCACGACTTTCTGTGTCATGCCCTTTCCTTTTCAGTGGGTCCGCTTAGTGCAGCGTGACCTGTTTTTGTTCGATTGCATGAATCTGAACTTTGATCATTTCGCTGACCGGGTCTTCAGGACACTGCTCAACGAAGTACGTTAAATCATTCAGCGCGATATGTTCGCACTCCAGCTGCGCGTAAATCAGACCGCGATCGCGGATCTCATAGGGATCGTCAGGGTCGATACGCAGCAGCACCTGACTGACGTTCAGCGCCAGCTCCATCTTCTTCTCTTCCATCAGCGCCGCTTTCAGGGTATCGAGCATCTTGCGCATCACGGTGACGGTTTTGGCTTCGTCGAGATCGTCATCATACAGGCGTGCGGTCGGGCTGATATTGCCCTTGAGCCACACTTCCAGCGTGTGCCGATCGAGGGTTTCCCCGTTAAACGGATTGATCATCCACTTATCGCCATCAATCCAGTCCGCACGCAGAATCAGCTGTGTCGGGAAGATCACCGGCATCAGCGGCAGGTCCAGCTCGGCGGCGATGTGCAGCAGAATGATGCCCAGTGAGACCGCGGTGCCCTGACGGGTCCGCAGAACGTTGTCGATCCACAGCGCATCAGAGAGATTGTAGACACCGCTGGCACCGCCAAATCCCCACTGGCGATAGAAGAGCTCCAGCAGCTTTTCGAGCTGCAGATCGGCATCTTCCGTGTGGCTGACATAATCACGGGCTTCGGCGACTAACGCCGCCAGCTGCGCTTCCACCGAGATCGCCGGAAAATCGGCGCGGATGGCTTGCGTTGCGCCAATCACCGCTTCACACAGCGGTGTCTGGCTGAAATCTAATTGTTCGGTCGAGGTCATGCTATCCCCATAACGGCATTTTGGTCAGCGCCAGCGTAATGATGGTCACCAGGGCGATTAACGCCACCAGAAAAGCGATCCAGCGGGTGCGATCAGTGCGTGGACGGCGACTCAATGCCACAAATCCTAAGGCGATGTAGATGATAACCGCTAAAAGCTTCTCCGTCAGCCAGCTTCCTTGCGGTGTGAAGGGATAGAAGTGAGTAATCATCACCAGTGCGACGCCGCTCAGCAGTAACAGGGTGTCATTGACGTGCGGCAGAATGCGGACCCAGCGCCGCGTCAGCAGGGGTGAGCCGCGCCGCAGCCAGTAAAAACGCAGCAGAAACAGCGTTACGGTGATCCAGACCGTCACCAGGTGAAGATTTTTAATCAGGGGATAAAAAGCGATCATGCTGCGTCCTTTTCTCAAGCGCTTTCAGGTAAGAAGTTGTCCCAGGGTCACGCGCGGGTTGCCGCCGTAATCTTCAAGGGTTTCGACGGCCTGATAGCCGTTTTGCTGCATCAGCGCTGCCACCGCCTCGCCCTGCTGCCAGCCATGTTCCAGCAGCAGCCAGCCTCCCGGCAGCAGCCAGGCGGGGGCCTGCTCGATCAGCGTACGCAGATCGGCCAGCCCCGCTTCGTCGGCGACCAGCGCACTGCGCGGCTCAAAGCGCACGTCGCCCTGCGCCAGGTGACTGTCGCTGGCATCGATATAGGGCGGGTTACTGACGATGAGCGCAAACCGCTGCGGCGGCAGGGAGCGAAACCAGTGACTGAGCAGAAAGGTGGTATTGGTGAGGTTAAGCGCCTGCGCATTCGTGCGGGCCAGCGCGACGGCGGCGTCAATCCGGTCCACGCCCGTCACCTGACAGTCGGGACGCTCGCTGGCCAGCGCCAGTGCAATCGCCCCGGTGCCGGTGCCCATATCCAGAATCGCCGCCGGGGTGGCAGGCAGACGCGTCAGCGCCTGCTCCACCAGCAGTTCGGTATCAGGACGCGGGATCAGCGTGGCGTCATTGACGCGCAGAGGCAGCGACCAGAACTCCCGTTCGCCCACCAGATGCGCCACCGGTTCGCCCCGGGCACGACGTGCCAGCAGGCTATCCAGCTGTTCGCGCTGTGCTTCCGTGAGCACGGTCTCATCGAAGGCGATCAGCCAGCTGCGCGATTTACCGGTCACGAAACCTAACAGGATCTCCGCGTCACGCTTCGGGCTGTCGCCACCACACAGCGTGGCGGTCGCCTGTTTCAGCCAGTGACGAATATCCATTAATCCTGACCAGCCAGCGCCGCCAGCTGATCCGCCTGGTACTCCTGCACAATCGGTTCGATCAGGCTGTCGATTTTACCTTCCATCACTTCATCCAGACGGTAGATGGTCAGGTTGATGCGGTGGTCGGTCACGCGCCCCTGTGGGAAGTTATAGGTACGGATGCGGTCGGAACGATCGCCACTGCCCAGCAGGTTGCGGCGGGTACTGGCTTCCGCCGCGTGACGGCGGGCCATTTCGGCGGCGTGAATGCGCGCGCCCAGCACGGCCAGCGCTTTGGCTTTGTTTTTATGCTGTGAACGTTCGTCCTGACACTCCACCACGATGCCGGTTGGCAGGTGGGTAATACGAATCGCGGAGTCGGTGGTGTTGACGTGCTGACCGCCTGCGCCCGATGAGCGGAAGGTGTCAATCTTCAGATCGCCGGCATTGATCTCCGGCAGTTCCGCTTCCGGGATCTCCGGCATTACGGCGACCGTACAGGCCGAGGTGTGGATACGACCCTGCGATTCTGTTTCCGGTACGCGCTGCACGCGGTGTCCGCCAGATTCAAATTTCATGCGCCCATAGGCACCCTCTCCGGTCACCCGGGCAATCACCTCTTTGTATCCGCCGTGTTCACCGTCGTTGGCACTGACGATCTCCACACGCCAGCGGCGGGCTTCAGCATAGCGGCTGTACATGCGGAACAGATCGCCCGCGAAGATCGCCGCTTCATCACCGCCGGTACCGGCGCGCACTTCAACGAAACAGGCGCGTTCATCATCGGGATCTTTTGGCAGCAACAGCACCTGCAGCTGCTGCTCCAGGGTTTCGCCCTTCTCGCGCGCCGCCTGTAACTCCTCCTGCGCCATGTCGCGCATTTCGGGGTCATCGAGCATCTGCTGAGCGGTTTCGATATCTTCCTGCACCTGCTGCCAGTCGCGGAAGCAACGGGTTACATCGGTCAGCTGAGCATATTCGCGTGACAGCGCACGGAAACGCTCCTGATCGGCAATCACGCCAGCATCCCACAGCATCGCTTCCACTTCTTCGTGGCGCTCCTGCAGGGCTTCCAGCTTGGCAACTATAGAGGTCTTCATTAAATGTGGGATTCCCGTAAACAGGTGGCGACAGCAGTGTGCCTAATCGAGACCCAGGCTGTCGCGTAAAATCTGCAGGCGTTCATTATCGCCGTCGCGGGCGGCCTGCTGAAGTGATTTGGTTGGGGCATGTATTAAACGGTTGGTCAGCTTGTGCGCCAGTTCCTGCAGAACTTTCTGCGGATCGGTGCCCTGCTGCAGCGCCTGCAGCGCACGGCCTTCCAGCTCAGCGCGGATCTCATCCGCCTGAGAGCGATATTCCCGGATGGTGTTCACCGCGCCCTGCGAGCGCAGCCACGCCATAAATTCGCCGCTTTCCTGCACCACGATGCTTTCGGCCTGCACTGCCGCCGCTTTGCGCTGCGCCAGGTTCTGCTCGATAATCGCCTGCAGATCGTCCACGCTGTAGAGATAGGCATTAGGCAGATCGCCCACTTCCGGCTCGACGTCGCGCGGGACGGCAATATCCACCAGCAGCATCGGCTTATTACGACGCGCTTTCAGGGCGCGCTCCATCATCCCCTTACCGATAATCGGTAACGGACTGGCGGTGGAGGAGATGATAATGTCCGCCTCGGCCAGACGGGCGTCGATCTCCGCCAGGGTAATCACCTCGGCACCCACTTCCGACGCCAGCGTTTCGGCGCGCTCGCGGGTGCGGTTGGCGATGATCAGATTTTTGACCTGGTGTTCGCGCAGGTGGCGGGCCACCAGCTCGATGGTCTCACCGGCGCCGACCAGCATGACATTGACGGTGGAGAGTGATTCAAAGATCTGACGGGCCAGCGTACAGGCCGCGAACGCCACCGAGACGGCATTGGCACCGATGTCGGTTTCCGTGCGCACGCGTTTGGCCACCGAGAAGGTTTTCTGGAACATGCGCTCCAGTTCACTGCTCAGCGCCTGACCACGTGAGGAGTCGGCAAACGCTTTTTTCACCTGACCGAGGATCTGGGGTTCGCCCAGCACCAGGGAATCGAGTCCGCTGGCGACCCGCATCAGGTGGCTGACCGCCTCATTATCCTGATGCCAGTAGAGGCTGTTACGCACATCCTCTTCGTTCAGCTGATGATAATTGCACAGCCAGCTCACCAGACGCGCCTGTAAATCCGCCTGCTGCTCTACACTCAGGTAGAGTTCAGTCCGGTTACAGGTGGACAGCACCACACCGCTCTGCACCATTGGCTGTGATAACAGGCTGTTTAAGGCCTGCTCAAGCGTCTCCGGCCCGAACGTAACACGTTCGCGCAGAGCAATGGGGGCGGTCTTGTGGTTGATTCCGAGAGCGAGCAGCGTCATGGTGATTTTGGTTGGGATGTCCCAATAATGTCAGGGTTTTGTGAGGCGCATTCTACAAGATGCGACAGATCAAGAAAAGCCATACAAAGGCTATGACTGTAATAAGATTAACCTGATCATACGCAATTTGCTGCATAACAGCATTGACGGTTAAAACCGTGACGGTTAGCGTTATCCGTTGCCAATAATAAATGTGTCCGAGGAGATGACCACTTGATGCTTACTTCACCACGCAATCTGTTGCGCCTTTTGCCCCTTGCCAGCGTGCTGCTGGCGGCCTGTAGCGTCAACAAACCGCAGGGTCCGGGCCCCAGCGTCACCGCGCCGCAGTGGCAACAGCATCAGCAGGCGGTCTCAAAGGTCACGCATTATCAGACCCGCGGCGCCTTTGCCTACCTCTCCGACAAACAGAAAGTGTATGCCCGCTTCAACTGGCAGCAGACCGCGCCTGACCGCTATCGCCTGCTGCTGACCAATCCGCTGGGCAGCACCGAGCTGCAGCTGGATGCGCAGGGCTCGGTCGTGCAGATTGTCGATAACAAGGGCAAGCGTTACGTCAGCAACGATGCACAGAAGATGATTTCCCAGTTAACCGGCATGGACATCCCGCTGGCTAACCTGCGTCAGTGGATGATGGGTCTGCCAGGCGATGCCAGCGACTATCAGCTCAACGAGAGCTATCAGCTGCGCAGCCTGAACTACAGCCGCGACGGTCAGACCTGGCAGGTCTCCATCGCTGGTTACGACAGCAAAGTGACTCCGCCACTCCCTTCCAGCCTGGAGCTGAAAGAGGGTGACCAGCGGATTAAACTGCGCATGGACAGCTGGACCGTTCAATGATCACCCACTGGCCCGCCCCGGCAAAACTGAATCTTTTTCTCTACATTACCGGCCGTCGTCCCGACGGCTACCACAACCTGCAGACGCTGTTTCAGTTTCTCGATTATGGTGACGAGCTGCAGATTCATGCTGACCAGAGCGGTCGCATTCAGCTGCTGACGCCGCTGGCGGGTGTGGCAGACGAGGACAACCTGATTGTGCGCGCCGCGAACCTGCTGAAACAGACGGCGCTGCAGAGCAATCGCCTCTCTGCCAGCGCGGGTGCGCAGATTGCTATCGAGAAGAGACTGCCCATGGGGGGCGGCATCGGCGGCGGCTCGTCTGATGCCGCTACCGTGCTGGTGGCGCTGAATCATCTGTGGCAGACCGGCTTTTCGACGGAAGAACTGGCGGCGATGGGTATGACGCTCGGTGCCGATGTCCCGGTGTTTGTCCACGGCTTCGCGGCGTTTGCGCAGGGCGTGGGCGAAGAGCTTCAGCCTGCCGACCCGGCTGAAAAATGGTACCTGGTTGCGCACCCTGGCGTGCATATCAGCACGCCGGTGGTGTTCGGCGATCCCGACCTGAAGCGTGACACCCCAGCGCGCAGTTTATCGACACTTTTAGCCTCCCCCTTCGCCAACGATTGTGAAGCAGTGGTAAGAAAACGTTTTCGCGAGGTTGATGAGCTTGTTTCCTGGCTGCTAGAATACGCGCCGTCACGCCTGACTGGCACGGGCGCTTGTGTGTTTGCTGAATTTGACACCGAGTCTGCTGCCCGCCAGGTGCTGGAGCTTGCCCCGAATGGGGTGCGCGGATTTGTAGCCCGGGGCGTTAACGTGTCGCCGCTACAGCGTACCCTGCGAGGCGATTAGCAAAAGCGTGACAGTGTCACCACGTTCCGGACACTGCACCTTTTGCATCAACACACCCGTGTGAACGCCCATGACCGTGCACGCCGGTTACGGTCATGTCGTTCATTCTCTGGACGCAAAGCCTGAGGTTCTTCTCGTGCCTGATATGAAGCTATTTGCTGGTAACGCCACCCCGGAACTAGCACAACGTATTGCCAACCGCCTTTACACCAGTCTGGGAGACGCCGCTGTCGGACGTTTCAGCGATGGTGAAGTGAGCGTACAGATCAACGAAAATGTACGCGGTGGTGATATTTTCATCATCCAGTCCACCTGTGCCCCCACCAACGATAATCTGATGGAACTGGTTGTGATGGTCGACGCGCTGCGTCGTGCTTCTGCTGGTCGTATTACCGCAGTCATCCCCTACTTTGGCTATGCCCGTCAGGATCGCCGCGTGCGCTCTGCGCGTGTGCCGATCACCGCTAAAGTTGTGGCTGACTTCCTTTCCAGCGTCGGTGTTGACCGTGTTCTGACGGTTGACCTGCACGCCGAGCAGATCCAGGGCTTCTTCGACGTCCCGGTTGATAACGTATTTGGCAGCCCGATCCTGCTGGAAGATATGATGCAGATCGGACTGGAAAACCCGATTGTTGTTTCTCCCGATATTGGTGGCGTAGTACGTGCCCGTGCTATCGCTAAACTGCTGAACGACACCGATATGGCTATCATCGATAAACGTCGCCCGCGCGCGAACGTCTCTCAGGTGATGCACATTATTGGTGACGTTGCTGGCCGCGACTGCGTGCTGGTCGACGACATGATCGACACCGGCGGCACGCTGTGCAAAGCGGCTGAAGCGCTGAAAGAGCGTGGTGCCAAACGCGTGTTTGCTTATGCAACCCACCCAATCTTCTCCGGCAACGCGGTTGAAAACCTGCGTAAATCGGTGCTCGATCAGGTGATTGTCTGTGACACCATCCCTCTCTCTGAAGAGATCAGGGCGCTGCCGAACGTGCGCACACTGACCCTCTCAGGCATGCTGGCTGAAGCCATTCGCCGCATCAGTAACGAAGAGTCCATCTCGGCGATGTTCGAGCATTAATCTTCGCGGAAACCGGGCCCTGTGCCCGGTTTTTTTATGCCTGTTTCTGCCCGCTTAACTCTCTTCTTTTTCTGAGATTAGCGCGATAAATTTTCCCGTTCGCCCCGGTTTGCAACGCCACGCACTCTTTTCATCAATGGCCTCGTTTCCCGCTTCTGCCCGCTGCCGTTAAATGGTACTTTGCTGCCCATTTCTCATCAGAACCCGGCCATCATGACTCTCGATATCTATACCCTGTTTATTTGCGAGCTCTATGTGCTGGGCTTTTTAAGCCTGATCATGATTTTTGCCTGGGTCGGATCGCAGTACGATCGCGTGCTGGGCTTTACCCTGCTGTCGCTGGTACTGACGCTGGTGGCGGTCTTTTTAAGCAGCCTGCGCAGCAGCGGCTTCCATTTTCTGCCGGTGGCCGTCGGGAACGTGCTGGTGATGCTGGCCTATGGCGGGTTGCTGAATGCCTTTCGCCGCTTCTGTGACAAACCCATCGGCAGCCACTGGCTGCTGGGTGCCCTGCTCTGGGCGCTGCTTTGCTGTTTCCCGGCATTTTACGACAGCCTGCCGAAACGGGTAGTGGTGCTCTGTCTTGCCTGCGTCGCCTATACCGCCGCCCTGATCCAGCTGGTCTGGCTGGCACGAGAGACGCTGAAAGCCACCTTCTGGCCGGCTCAGCTGCTGCTCTGGATCCATCTGCTGTTCCATCTGGCCCGGCTGTTTCTGGATAGCGCCGTTGCCAGCGGGCTGCCAGGCGCGATTGGCGGGTCGGCTTTCTCGGTTTACGTTATCCTGGAGTCGATTCTGTTTGTTATTGGCCTCACCTTCACCATTCTGGCGATGGTGAATGAACGGATGCAGCAGGACCTGAAACATGCTTCGCTGCACGACCCGCTGACCCGCGTCTGGAACCGCCGCGCCCTGTTCAGCGAAGCAGAAAACATTGCGGCGCGATGCCATCGCCAGAACCGGCCCTTCAGCGCCATCCTGTTTGACCTGGACCATTTCAAAAGCATCAACGATCGCTACGGGCATCAGCAGGGCGACCAGATTCTGATCCACTTTTGCGAGGTGGTGAGCGCACTGATCCCGGCGGGGGGGCGTTTTGCGCGACTGGGCGGGGAGGAGTTTGCGGCCATCATTCCGGCGACGGCACAGGAGACAGAAGCGTGGTGTGAGACAATCCGGCTGGCGGTCTGTGCATCACAACATAATGCGATTGCCTATTCGGTCAGCATTGGCTTTGCCACGGCCACACATCATCAGCAGGGTTTTGAAGCGTTACTGGTGCAGGCGGATGCGGCGCTCTACCACGCCAAGGCCAGCGGCCGAAACCGCACCGCGCAGCATCCGCTGCCTGCTGCCATTCTTTAGTGGTGTGAGTTATGTGACCGGCGGCAGCGCTGGTCATAGTGACGCACCCAGTAATAACGATCTTCTATCTTTTCCCGGCCACTGACCCGGGCGCCTACCAGCCAGAGCAGCGCACCAATAAAGATGCTGAAGATAGCGCCCTGCGCCAGAGACTGAGGCAGATCGAGCGCGGGCAGCTGGTTCATAATAGAGAAACCCACGCCCAGAACCATGGTAACTAATCCCAGTATCATTAGCGTGTTACCCGCTACACGGCAGTGATGATGTTTCATAATGCACCTCCATCCATAAGAGCCAATAACCGCACACAATGTTAAGTGTCATAAGTTTAGGCAATGGCTCAGCCCCGCGATGCGGGCTGGATCACACATCAACCATAAAGCTTCGCCTGGTCCTGATTGCAGACTGTTGATTCCGATAGAAAATGATTAATCACGCTGATGAACCATTTGACTGCTTCTGCTTTGTCATCTCGCCTGTCGCGAAGTAAACTAACGCCCTTTCGCGATAACAGCAGGATAATCATTGTGAGCAGCATTAAACTGATTGTGGGACTGGCCAATCCTGGCGCTGAATATGCCGCCACGCGCCATAATGCGGGTGCTTGGTATCTGGATTTACTGGCGGAACGCCACAATCAGTCTCTGAAAGAGGAAGGCAAATTCTATGGCTACACCGCCCGTCTGGCGATAGCCGGAGAGGATGTCCGCCTGCTGGTGCCGACCACCTTTATGAACCTGAGCGGTAAAGCGGTGGCGGCGATGGCGACCTTTTATCGCATCGCGCCTGAAGAGATTCTGGTGGCGCATGATGAACTCGATTTACCGCCCGGCGTCGCGAAATTTAAGCAGGGTGGCGGGCACGGCGGCCATAATGGTCTGAAAGACATCATCAGCAAACTGGGCAACAACAACAATTTCCACCGCCTGCGCATCGGTATCGGCCATCCCGGCGATCGCAATAAGGTGACCGGATTTGTGCTGGGTAAACCGCCCGTCAGCGAGCAGAAGCTGATTGATGAAGCCATTGATGAGGCGGCGCGCTGCACTGAGCTGTGGCTGAAAGAGGATCGCATCAAAGCCATGAACCGGCTGCACGCCTTCAAACCTGCTTAAACGCCCGAATCGTCGCAATTCCGTGTATAATGCGCGGAATTTTTCAATTCTTCTCCGACAGCTCGCCATCGGGCGCACTGTCCATCCAGTTATAAAGGGTATCAAACCATGGGATTCAAATGCGGTATCGTGGGCCTGCCGAACGTCGGTAAATCCACTCTGTTTAACGCGCTGACCAAAGCGGGTATCGAAGCGGCTAACTTCCCCTTCTGCACCATTGAGCCTAACACGGGCGTGGTGCCCATGCCTGACCTGCGTCTCGACCAGCTCTCGGAGATTGTTAAGCCGCAGCGCGTGGTGCCGACTACCATGGAATTCGTCGATATCGCGGGTCTGGTGAAAGGCGCGTCTAAGGGTGAGGGCCTGGGTAACCAGTTCCTGACCAACATCCGTGAAACCGAAGCGATCGGTCACGTGGTACGCTGCTTTGAAAATGACAACATCATCCACGTCGCGGGTAAAGTTAACCCGGCGGAAGATATCGACGTGATTAACACCGAGCTGGCACTTTCTGACCTTGATACCTGTGAGCGTGCGATTCAGCGCGTGCAGAAGAAAGCCAAAGGCGGCGACAAAGATGCGAAAGCCGAGCTGGCTGCGCTGGAAAAATGCCTGCCGCACCTTTCTGAAGCGGGCATGCTGCGCTCTCTGAATCTGGATGCCGATGAGAAAGCGGCGATTCGCTATCTGAGCTTCCTGACCCTGAAACCGACCATGTACATTGCTAACGTCAACGAAGACGGTTTTGAGAACAACCCCTATCTGGATCAGGTTCGCGCTATCGCAGCAGCGGAAGGTTCAGTGGTGGTACCGGTGTGTGCCGCAGTGGAATCTGATATCGCCGAGCTGGAAGATGAAGAGCGTGACGAGTTCATGGCGGAGCTGGGACTGGAAGAGCCGGGCCTGAACCGCGTGATCCGTGCCGGTTACGCCCTGCTGAACCTGCAGACCTATTTCACTGCAGGCGTGAAAGAAGTGCGTGCCTGGACTATCCCGGTGGGCGCGACTGCCCCTCAGGCCGCCGGTAAAATTCACACCGATTTTGAAAAAGGTTTTATCCGCGCGCAGACCATCGCATTTGATGACTTTATCGCCTGCAAGGGTGAACAGGGTGCGAAAGAAGCCGGCAAGATGCGTTCAGAAGGGAAAGAGTACATCGTGAAAGATGGCGATGTGATGAACTTCCTGTTTAACGTCTGATTAAAATCTGTTGTTTCATGGGGTTTGATTGAGTCTCATGAGCGTCAGAAAAAACTTTAAATCCACGCAATTGCGTGGATTTTTCATTTCACAGTGTCTCGAATCATTTCGTCACAACACAGTTAAAAATGAGTACAGGGATGAGTACTATTTTCTTCCATTTACTCGCAGAGCGATTCAATAAGTGTGTTCTATCCGTCAATTGAACTCCCGGCTCAAAGCAGACCTTCAGCCCAGTTAACTTGTCCGTTCCGTGCCATAAGCGGATACTGAACCGATAAATAATCTGTCTGATTTTCCGCCTTTGACAGGATTAATGTTTACTCATTGACCAACGAGCTTTTGTTGCACCATTTTGCATCGCGTGAAAGATATTAAATGACACGAAATCTGCGAGATGAGCATCGATTTCATTGCTGCTTATCACTGGCTGCACGCATACCAGGATGAACCCAAGTTGAGTCGCACGAATGGTGTCAAATTCTTCCTGGAGTGACCGCGGATCGCCAATATAAGTCTGGACGTCGACTTAAAACTTTTCCCATTCGATCCGCCATATCTGCAAGGAGTACAGATAAATTGCAATAAAAAAGGACTTAAGTAGCGTTTAAAAGTATCAGGTATCAGCCTTGATATCTGAACTCATTCCTGTGGCATCCGAGCCTACTACTGGGACGAATTCATGTTCACACGTTCATTCGCCCGCCATAAATTTTATCGGGTGCATTTCAGCTTTTATTGCCAGGTTGCTTAAAAAGAGTTTGCTTCATAATTTTGTCAACCTGGGGGACAAGGGGCATTTCCCCAGCCAGAAATGAGTGGATCGCACTGTCGATAATCTCGCGAGTGAGCACAGGCTCTTCCACGATGATTTGCAAACCAATGCCGCTACGATAGCCAGATTGAATGCGGTAGCCATGAGTAACTATAGGCGGATTGTCGCGCATGACTTCGGCCAAGCGTTTATCAATGTACTCGAAATAGGTTAATCCATCGAACTGAGGGTAAGAAACGCGCGCACGTTCTATCACCGTATGGCTAATCACCTTCCCATTAGTATTGAAGTTTGACGTTGTATCCATGCGGGCTTCATCTTCCTGCTGGCTTTGGTTCAACATTGCATGAGCTTCTTCAAATACCAGATTTTCCGCAATATCCGCACGCGCTACGTCAATGGTAATGATCTCCGCATTCCAGTACAGATCTGGAGAATTACCCAGGAATAAAACATCGCTCCAGGTCCACACCCAACCTGCAGCAATGGCCTCGGCATTTTCAGAATCGCAATCATCATA
This sequence comes from Pantoea sp. ARC270, assembly GCF_003236725.1. NCBI lineage: Bacteria > Pseudomonadati > Pseudomonadota > Gammaproteobacteria > Enterobacterales > Erwiniaceae > Pantoea > Pantoea sp. ARC270. Next base: position 7,194 of record NZ_PUGA01000031.1, on the reverse strand, counting down.
ATGCAGTCCTCCGCAGCGCTGACGCTCGCGGTAGATCAGATTCTTAACGTGTTGTGTACGGGCGCGACGCTGACGGCGGGAAAGTGTATTAAATGGTTTTTTTCTGCGGATCATGGTTCGCTCTGCGCGTAGTCGCTGGGAGGAATCCAGCCGCACAGTTTAGCTAATGGGAATAAGGAAATCCACTTGCTAACAAGAGATCAAAAAGTATGGGGGCTTGGGCAATATGTCGCATATCATTAATGCGTAGAGACGAAGTCAATGTGCTCATAGACACGCGAATAAAAATCTATCTAGATGCCAAAAACTTATTACTGTACCTCACGTTCACAGGTAATAGCCTTTGGCTATCCCTCAACCATCAAGTCATACCAACAACCTGCATTATATTGATTTGCACAGAGTGCGTCTTCTCACGTAAGCAGCCAGTTGAGCATGCCACCGAAATCTGGATCTACCTCATGAGCGAAAGTTAATAGTTTTAGAAATCAAGCTAATTAGCATAATATCTCTTAACTGAAGGGATATGGAGCCGCAGAAAGAAATGAATACACGGCAGTATGCGCAAAAATCTATCTTCGATCTGGAAGCAATCTTCGAACAGTCCCGCAACAATGTTAGTGAACTTGAACAGCTGTTGAGCGAACTGACCTTTCGCAACACTGCCAGGGCGCGGACGCTGACGTCTAAAATCGAGCAAGCTCTAATTGTAATTAACGACCGCAGTGTGGTCGCCACGTCGGCTTCCAGCCCATCAACACGTCATCCCGATTCGACGCCCACACAATCTTTTCAAGCTATGCCCCACAATGCGACTGCAGATGTAGAGCAACTGCAACCAAAGACTATCCCAGACGCTGCCATGCGACAGCAATATGACAAAGACCAAATCGATCCAGGTCCACTCCCCTCATTCTCTCCGTCAGATAAGGCGAATGATGCGCGAGCAATACTGGCAGCATGGACAGCCCTCGAAGCACTGTCGCCTCAAAGTTATAAACGCCCAGAGGATATGGCAACCGGCGATCGATCCAAGGTTGCTCTATTGGAGCGAGGTGTTCCATGGGGACCAAACGCCCGCAGCAAGCCCAGTTATAAGCTTTATTTCGAGGTCGTCCTCGGCTCCATCGCTCTCGATAAGGCGACGGACGAGCTGGTCAAGGTTTTTGGCGAGGATGAGGAGCGTTCACGCCCGGACGGTAAGAAAGCGGCCATTGGTTCGATCCTGATCGACAAAGAAGGCTATGTGCTTGAGGACAAGGGCGTTGCTGTTTCCAGTTTTGCCTGGGCACTCAAGCCGGCTCTCGATCTGAAGCTTGGGAGCTTAGGGAATTGGCCGAATGTTGAGCCACGCATTATTGAGCATCTGGATCGAAGAGTTCGCCGCCACAACGAAGATGGAGAACCCATACCGCTCGATTTGGATGTCGTTCTTAACGCTTATAGATGGCTTGTGTCTCAGTTCGGTGTACCCGAGCATTTGGTTGAGCCACCCACATTCGCGATTAAGGTGTTTAATCATTTCAAGGCCAAAGCGCCGCCTGAACCTTCGTTACTCAATTCCTTCTATCTTGAAGATCTCGGTGAAGCAACCAAATTGCTCGAGACGGGCAAAGCCGGAACCGGTTTGCACCGCTACATGGGAATTGGCAGGCCTGACCAGAAAATCGACGTGCTATCGCCCATTTCCGCAGTTGAGCCTTTCGTCGCACCGTCGCTCATGCCGCAGGCTCGTTGGCCTTCGAAAGGCGGCCATCCATTGGTATTGCTTCAACAAGCTGCCGTGAATGCGGCGCGTGCTGAGCTGAATAAGGCTTCAGGCATCATCGGTGTCAACGGACCACCGGGTACCGGAAAGACCACTCTTCTGCGGGATATTGTCGTTGGGTGCATTCTCGATCGGGCCACGGCGATGTGCGCCTTCAACAAACCGCAGGATGCATTTTCCACCTCAGGCGAGAAGCTGGCATTCGGCTCCAATGCCTTCCTGCACTTCTACAAGCTACATGCATCCTTGAGGGGCCATGAGATCGTTGTAGCGTCCTCCAATAACAAAGCGGTCGAGAACGTCAGTAAAGAGCTTCCTCTCAAGGAGGCCAATGGTCGTCATGAACAGATCGCCTATTTTCGGTCCATCAGCGACCTGATTGCGAACCCCAAACGCGTAGGCTATTTCGAAGCCGAGGCCGAGGGGGACATCCCCTCCGACCCTGTCGAAACCTGGGGGCTGATCGCCGCTGCTCTCGGCAAAAGCAGCAACCGAGGCGCGTTCCAGCAAGGTTTCTGGTGGAATGAAGACGGTGGTTTCCTTACCTACCTGAAAGCAGCTCGCGGCATAAATGTCATGCGTGAGATCAAGGACGAACGAACTGGCGAAATCATTGATCGTGTGATGCCCAGCGTGGTTGTCAATGAGCGGCCCAGCACCAACGAAGCGGACGCTTTAGCGGCCTGGCGGAAAGCGCGAACCGTTTTCCTTAAACTTAAGGAGACGGTAGAGGCCGAAATCGCCAGTATCGAAGAGATGCGACGGGATATCCTGGCGCTCAAGGAAGCGACCACCGAACTTCAAAGGGTTGAACAGCGTCGGCCGAGTCTGAATGAAGCCGTTGAAGAGGCACACCAGATTGCTGAATCCTGCCAACGAGAGCATGAGAAGACAAAATCGCAGATCGAGCAGGACAAGATCATGCTCGACAGTCATCTTGCTTGCCGTCCAGGTTTCTTCTCCCGCTTGTTCGCGACTGCGGCCTGGAAGTCGTGGAGATCAACTCTTCAGAAACTCTCGGCGACCTTGCAGCAATCAGTCTTACGGGCGCAGGAGACAGACGGAGCCCTGGAGCTTGCAAGGACTAAATGGAGCAATACTGAGGCCCAGTTACAGCAACTCGACCAGGAAATTTCCAGAAAATATCAGGCTGTTTCGAAATTGAAGGCGACCGAGGAACAGGCACGAAACCGCATGGGAGACAGGGTCGTTGATGAGAGATTCTTCGAGCGTGATCACGAGGCGATCCACCTGACTGCGCCATGGCTTCCCGATGAGGTTCATCGCCTACGGGAGGATCTTTTCGCCGCTGCCCTGACTGTGCATAAAACGTTCATCGATGCTTCGGCCAGCCGCTTGCAACACAATCTTGGGCTATTGATGTCGGGCATGGTAGCTGGTGCCTTTCAGTCTTCTGCTCACCGTGAACTTCTCCCCGACCTTTGGTCGAGCCTTTTCATGGTCGTGCCGACCGTGTCCACGACATTCGCCTCTGTTCGTACGATGTTCGGGGATCTGCCACCAGAGAGCATAGGCTGGCTTCTGATAGATGAAGCGGGCCAGGCCGTTCCTCAGGCAGCAGTGGGAGCTATCATGCGGGCAAAGCGCTCCATCGTGGTAGGTGACCCGTTGCAAATCCCACCTGTAGTTTCACTTCCTGAAAAGCTGAACGCCGAAATCTGCAAGTTCTTTGACATTGACCAGAACGAATGGTCTGCCCCCGCAGCATCTACACAGACACTTGCTGATCAGGCATCGCGCTTCAAATCCACCTTTGTCATGGATGTAGGTGATCGAGAAGTCGGCCTGCCACTGCTCGTTCACAGGCGTTGCCAGAACCCCATGTTCGATGTTTCTAACTCCATCGCCTATGCCGGGCAGATGGTCCATGCTGTCGGGCCTAAAAGACCAGGATCTATTGGCTCGGCATTAGGAAGATCTCGCTGGGTGGATATCAATGGCAATGCTGAGACAAAGTGGTGCCCCGACGAGGGCGAAGCGGTTGTACGAATGCTCAAAGAACTGGCAGCATCGGGCATTACAAATCCGGACGTATTTATCATTACACCATTCAAGATCGTAGAGCAGAACATGCGTCGGCGTCTCGAAAGTGAAACTAATCTGCTGCGGGCGTTCGGCGTGAAGTTGGATGAGTGGTGCCCTGATCGTATAGGCACGATCCACACGTTCCAGGGTCGAGAAGCGGACACGGTCATCCTGTTGCTGGGTGCGCCGAAAGCGAGTCAGCAAAGGGCGCGTCAGTGGGCGGCAAGCCCGCCAAATATAATCAATGTAGCCGTCTCACGCGCCAAGCAAAACTTGTATGTGGTCGGCTCGGCTACTGCATGGGCTGGAGCGGGAACTAGTCTGCAGGTCCTGCATCGGCAATTGGCGCAATCATCCTGACAATCTCCGAGGAGGCCCTCATTGTTGAGGGCTCATCGCGAACAATCTGCAACCTACGTCAGTATCGGACCAGTCGCTACATGTCAAACACTGACATTGCTCACATAATATTCTAGTAGTCATTATCCAACGCCCATCCGAGCTTGATAATTCTTATAGCTCCACTTACATCCACACTGAGGAATAACCTCTGACAACGCTAAGGAGCACGATTATGGGGCTTAAACCTGGTCCAAAACCAATTGCAAAATCAACAGGAAAACCCGATCAACGCAGACGTGATAATAAGGATACACCCGGTAATACCCCAGGACTGAAACCAAGCAAATCAACTGGGAAGTAATCGTTCAAGGATATGGATAGTTCATCTATACCCTTATCTCTTCAAATCTGTCAGCTTTAGCCCGCTTAGAGCCAGAAGCCGACCTTTGGTAGTTGTCAGTAGGACGGTATTTGAGCAGAATGAGACAGCCTTTAAGGCTGTCCGTTTTTTATGCAACAACACAAGGTCCGAGTGGGGCTACTGACCCACAAAAGAAAGGATGTACGAGATCGAGCTATGCGTATTCATCAGCAGAATAAGTCCCGTAAACTATATCGCAGCGTCAACACGACGACGCGGCACCATTCTAATAATCCAGGTGCTGAGTATCGGTGGGAACGAAATCGCAAAAAAGTCGGAGATGAGCTACTGGTAAAGCGCGAGACAATGCATAGCAGACAGAAGCGTGGCCGAGACTACACACCATTGTTTTATTTTCTGATCAAACAGATTGGCAAACCGTGGGATGAAATATTCAGCGAAGTATGTGGACGTCTTGATACCACCGAGCCGGTATTCTGGTTGGTCGCGCTACATGAGCATCAGCGAAGGGATTTAGTCTGCATTGGTGAAAGCAGTTTTTACCCAGGTCTAATTGTTGATGAGAATGGAATTCTGCAACAGGTAAATCCTTCAATCACGAGAGATGACGTTAAGGTGACATGTCGTTGCTGCACACACACTTATATTGGTGAACCTGTACCTTGGATAGATTGAGTGACACCACCTATCTTATCTTGGCTGCGATCATTGTCAGCAGTAAACATACGTTACTCACTTACTGCGGGCCGTTAGCCCTTCCGCAATGTGCCAAGAGCGGACTTTGCTGAGTTCATAATGTGTTAATCAACTGGGAGCAGGTCAAAGCTACCAATAATCAAAAGGTAAAGTTCCCCACCACCAGAGATTTTGTAAGGTTCATCTTTTGGCTTTGCGGTATCAACCTGACGGGCGTTAAGTTTCATTGGGGGTATATCCATAAGACCGAACAGCACATACCCCAAATGTACCCCCATATGTATGTATATTTGGTGGGGGCAGTAGACATCAGAATACAAGCAAGAGCTGGAAGATGCTGATTATAATGGTTTTCAGTGAACTGGAGTAGACTTTGAGAGATGCTTGATTGGTGCGATAAAAGGAGTATAACCTACAACCTGCGCCTTACGAAAATAATGCCAACTAAAAAATGAGTATAAGAATGAGTATTATTAAGGTACATTTTTAAATAAAAAATAAATATCAATGAGATGCACTCAAATTCACGGTTCAACGTCTGATTAAAATCTGCTGTTTCATGAGGTTTTTTGCAACCTTAACAAACCCGGCAGCCCCTCTTAAATCCACGCAACCGCGTGGATTTTTCATTGCATAAAAACCTGACTTTTTTCGCGTAACAACGACACTCCGGCCTCTTCTGAAACCGTTCTCCACCTCCACAAAAAAAGCCCCCTATTCTACCAGTAGTGATTTCAGCCGGCTGAGCCAGGCCTCCGTGTCGTTCAGCAGCGCACAGCTGAGATTTTCAATGGTCATGTGTTGTGCCATTGAGGCGCGGCGCAGCAGGCTGTAGGCATCATCCTCATCCAGCCCCAGCGCATTCATCACCCGCAGCTGTGCGGAGAAGAGAAACTTACGCGCCCGAAGTCGCTCCTCCTGCCGCCGGAGCTGTGCGTCGAGCTGGCTGATGTGCGCGGCATGGTTGAGCGCCAGGGTAAAAGCGGTCATCACACCATCAAAGCGCACCGGTTTACGCATATAGCTGTCGATCTTCTGTTCAGCAATCCACTGCAAGCGCGAGGGCGTTTCAATGGCGGTAAGCGCTACCTTTGGCAGCGCGGGCCAGGGGAGCGGGTTCGTGGGGTGAAACAGGGTGGAGTTATCCCCGTCGAACACCAGTAACTGCTGGTCAGCCAGCTGGTTCTCGTCCGGAAACACCGTACAGAACAGGCCCTCAATGCCTATGCGGCTGAACTGCTGCGCCAGATGGTGGTTATCACGGTCGGAACAGCCGATCACACACGCTTTTAATCCGCGCATCTGTACGTTTTTTCGGCTCATTCGTCACCTCCGCGTGGCATGAGGCTCGCGAGATCCACCCTGGCCAGCCAGGGATCGGGTTTCACCGCCGCCTCCGCCTGCCAGAAACTCTCCAGCCTGCCGTTGTGGCATCGCGCCAGATGCGGCGTCAGCCAGCAGTGATTATTGTCGGCGTCGAGGCGGATCCGTCCGGCGGGCGAATCCATCTCATCCTGCAATACCGCATTGCGCACACCGTCCACATCTGCATTGCCGTGGCGCGCAATGGCTCTCGCCAGCAAATGTCCGGCCAGCCAGGCACTCTCGCTGTCTACTGACGGCGAAACCTGCTCACCAAAGCGCTGATGATAGCTGCTCAGAAAACGGTGGTTGGCGGCGCTGTCAATCGACTGAAACCAGCTGGCAGAAACCAGATACCCCTCTAACGCCTCTGCACCAATCAACTGCACTTCCGGTTCACACAGCGTCAGGCTGAGCTTCAGCACCTCATTTAGCCAAGGCTGCTGCTGGCAGGCCTGGTGCCAGGCGCGATAGAAACTGTAGGCGCTTTTACCGACCATGGTATTCAGGAGGACTTTCGGGCGGCAGGCGATAATATCCGCGATTAACGCCTCCACGTTTTCGTCCCCCATCGGCAGTAATTTACTCTGCAATACGC
>NZ_PUGA01000030.1:0-72392 GCF_003236725.1 Pantoea sp. ARC270 | reverse complement strand
GTCAGATTCTCACGGGTAGCGCTTGACCTTCCCATAAGGTCAGGGTTTAGGCTGTGCGCTCTGATGCCACAAGGATGATCACCATGCAACGTCGCCACTTCCTGAAACTCACCGCCGCACTGAGTGCAGCCGGAGCGTTACCGCTCTGGAGCCGTTCGCTGATGGCGGCACCCCGTCCGCTGCTGCCGATTCCCTCTCTGCTGGAACCCGACGCCAGAGGCACATACAGCCTCACCGCCATGCAGGGGAGCACGCAGTGGAACGGCAAAGCGGTGCCGACCTGGGGCTACAACGGCAGCCTGCTGGGGCCGGTACTGCGGCTGCAGCGCGGCCAGCCGGTGACGGTGAACATTCATAACCGGCTCAGCGAAGCGACCACGCTGCACTGGCACGGGCTGGAAATCCCTGGCGTGGTGGATGGCGGACCGCAGGCGGCGATAGCCCCCGGCGGCTCGCGTCAGGTCTCCTTCACGCCCGATCAGCCCGCCGCAACCTGCTGGTATCACCCCCATCTGCACGGCAAAACCGGGCATCAGGTGGCGCAGGGGCTGGCGGGTCTGATCCTGCTGGAAGATAAAGAGAGCGGCACACTGCGGCTGCCTGTGCAGTGGGGCGTGGATGATGTGCCGCTGATTTTTCAGGATAAGCAGCTGACTCAGGATGGCCGCCATATCGACTATCAGCTCGACGTGATGCGCGCGGCGGTAGGCTGGTTTGGTGACATGATGCTGACTAACGGGGCGCACTATCCGCAGCATGCGGTGCCGCGCGGCTGGCTGCGGCTGCGCCTGCTCAATGGCTGTAATGCCCGGTCGCTGCACGTTGCCGCCAGTGATAAACGTCCTCTCTATGTGATCGCCAGCGACGGCGGTCTGCTGGCGGAGCCGGTCAGCGTCGACGCGTTGCCGATCCTGCCGGGCGAGCGCTTTGAGGTGATGATCGACACCTCCGACGGCAAAACCTTTGATCTGGTGACGCTGCCCACCGATCAGATGGGGATGACGCTGCCGCCATTCGATCAGCCGCTGCCGCTGGTGCAGATCCTGCCGCTGCGGGTGATGGCCAGTGCCACGCTGCCGGATCGGCTGGCGACGCTGCCCGCTCTGCCCGCGACAGAGGGGCTGCACACCCGCTGGCTGCAGCTGATGATGGACCCGCAGCTGGACCAGCAGGGGATGCAGGCGCTGATGCAGCGCTATGGCGAGAAAGCGATGGGGAAAGGCGGGCATCACGCGATGCCGCAGACGCAGGGAAAAGCCGGGGAGACGGGCGACCATCCGGCGATGGCGCAGGCGCACGGCTCATCCGCCGCGCCAATGGATCACAGCATGCACGGTATGGCGGGTATGGCGCAGCCAGCGGGTTATGATTTCCGAAACGGCAATAAAATCAACGGTCAGGCATTTGATATGATGAAACCGTCGTTTGCGGTGAAACTGGGCGACTATGAGAAGTGGACGATCTCCGGCGAAGGCGATGCGATGCTGCATCCGTTTCATATTCACGGCACGCAGTTCCGCATTCTCTCCGAGAATGGCAAACCGCCAGCGCCCCATCGCCAGGGCTGGAAAGATATGGTCAATGTCGACGGCTGGCGCAGTGAAGTGCTGGTGCGCTTCAACTATGTCGCCGCCGCCGAACACGCTTATATGGCCCACTGTCATCTGCTGGAGCATGAAGATACCGGCATGATGCTGGGCTTTACCGTGAGCTGATTACGCCTGCTCCAGCGCCAGCTTCACATCTTCAATCAGGTCGCCCGCGTTCTCAATGCCAATCGACAGCCGCACCGTGGCGTCAGTGATACCGATTCGCTGACGCACCGCCTGCGGCACGCCGGAGTGGGTGGTGCTGCCCGGATGGCTGGCCAGCGACTCGGTGCCGCCCAGGCTCACCGCCTGCTTGAACAGCGACAGCGCGTTGAGGAAACGGAACGCCGCAGGCTGGCCGCCGACGATATCGAACGAGAAGGTCGAACCGGCGCCGCTGCACTGCTCGCGATACGTTTTGCCCTCGGCGCTCTCCGCGTCGAGATAGGGCAGCCAGTGCAGCTTCGCCACTTTCGGGTGATCGCGCAGAAACGCCGCCACGGCTTCCGCATTCTGCCAGGCCTTTTCCATGCGCAGCGACAGCGTTTCCAGCGATCGGCTGAGCATCCAGCTTGAGTGCGGATCCAGCTGGGTGCCGATGGCGCTGCGCAGGGCGCGCACTTTTGCCATCAGTGCTTTGCTGCCCATCGCCGCCCCCGCAATCAGGTCCGAATGTCCCCCCACATATTTAGTCAGCGAGTAGAGCGAGAGATCCGCGCCCAGGGTCAGCGGCTGCTGGAACAGCGGGCCGAGCAGCGTGTTGTCACAGGCGATAATGGGTCGGGAGCCCTGCTGCTGGTCAATCTCATCAGCGATACGCGCCATCAGACGAATGTTGACCAGGCTGTTGGTAGGATTCGCCGGGGTTTCAATCAGGATGATCGCCACGCGGCCCTGCGCCATCGCCTGCTGTGCCGCCTCACGTACTCTGGCCTCATCATTGCCGTCGCTGAAGCCGACCGCGCCAATCTCCAGATTGTGCAGCGTCTTGCTGAGCAGGGTTTCGGTGCCGCCATACAGCGGCTGGGAGTGCAGGATCACCTCGCCGGGACGGGCAAAGGTCAGCAGGGTGGTGGCGATAGCGGCCATGCCGGAGGAGAAAAGCGAACAGCTCTCCGCCTGCTCATAGACGGCCAGCCGATCCTCCACGATTTCGCTGTTAGGGTGGTTAAAGCGGGAGTAGACCAGCCCGCCCGATTTGCCCTCTGGCGGCTCGCGCCGGCCGGAGACGTAATCGAAGAAATCGCGTCCCTCTTCGGCGCTGTCGAAGACAAAGGTGGAGGTCAGAAAGACCGGCGGCTTCACCGCGCCTTCTGACAGGCGGGGATCGTAGCCATAGTTCAGCATCTGCGTTTCAGGGTGCAGCGGCCTGTCGCCGATATGCGTTTTCTTGCTTGAAGGTGAAGTCATTGTGATCTCCGGCCTGCGGCGCGAGTAGGGTAACGATATGTTGGATAAAGGCTACCATGCAGCGAATCATGCTGGTAAATGCCGTAATGTTCTAAGGTAATGCGCATTTGAGCCAGCCGCAGACGACTGTGAACAATTTTCGCGACGTAATCGTTTGCCTGCGCTGCGGCGCAGCCGACGCGGCGGCGTCTGTGATAGACTTCGGGGCTTTTCTGACGTAACCGGGCTGAACGCAATGAAACACACTGTTGAAGTGATGATCCCTGAACAGGCAATCGCCACGCGCATCGCTGAACTGGGCAAAGAGATTACCGATCACTACCGCGACAGCGGCAGCGATATGGTGCTGGTGGGGCTGCTGCGCGGCTCATTCATGTTCATGGCTGACCTGTGTCGCGCCATTGAGGTGCCGCATGAAGTCGATTTTATGACCGCCTCCAGTTACGGCAGCGGCATGTCCAGCTCACGTGATGTGAAAATCCTGAAAGATCTGGACGAGGACATTCGCGGCAAGGATGTGCTGATCGTCGAAGATATCATTGACTCCGGCAACACCCTGAGCAAAGTGCGGGAGATCCTGCAGCTGCGTCAGCCAAAATCACTGGCGATCTGCACCCTGCTGGATAAGCCTGAACGCCGCGAAGTCGAGGTTAACGTTGAGTATGTCGGCTTCGCCATTCCCGATGAATTTGTGGTGGGCTTTGGTATCGACTACGCCCAGCACTATCGCCATCTGCCTTACATCGGCAAAGTGGTGCCGCTGGAATCCTGACAGCGCATAACCGCACATTCTTCCAAGGCCTGCACCCTCCGACTGGTGTAGGCTATGTCGCGTTTTGCGCCGCGATCGGTTCAGGCTTCGACCTTCATCTGCAGACTGGCGATGCCGTTGCGGTAGCGCTGTTCCAGGATCTCCCGACTGTCTGCCGTGACATCAAGGTTACGCAGGCAGCCGTCCTGAATGCCGTAAACCCAGCCGTGCAGTGAGACTTTCTGCCCGCGTTTCCAGGCAGATTGCACTACGGTCGAGTGTCCCAGGTTATAGACCTGTTCAATCACGTTGATTTCACACAGTTTGTCCAGGCGCTTATCCGGCGGGAGTTCCCCCAGCAACACGCTATGCTTGTACCAGAGGTCGCGGATGTGCAGCAGCCAGTTGTCGATCAACCCCAGCTCCGGGTTATCCATCGCGGCCTGCACGCCGCCGCAGCCGTAGTGGCCGCACACGATGACGTGTTCAACTTCCAGCACTTCAATAGCGTACTGCACCACGGACAGACAGTTCAGATCGGTGTGGATCACCAGATTGGCGACGTTGCGGTGAACAAAGAGTTCGCCCGGTTCCAGTCCGGTCAGGCGTTCGGCAGGAACACGACTGTCTGAGCAGCCGATCCACAGGAAGCGCGGTTTTTGTGCCTGGGCGAGCCGCTCAAAAAAGCCGGGATCTTCTTCAATCAGTAATTTTGACCATTCGCGGTTGTTACTGATCAGGGTGTTAATGTCTGTCATGGCGTTGAGCGACCGGTTACTGCGCAAGGTGCGCGCGCGTACTATATGCCAGGGCTGACTAAATTTAAACGGCATTACGATGCCACCAAAACAGGGTATGGATGCAGAATGACATATGCACTGGAACTTTCTCAGCTGACCAAGACCTTTCCCGGCGGCGTACAGGCGCTGAAGGGCATCGATCTTAACGTTGAAGCGGGTGACTTTTATGCGCTGCTGGGGCCAAACGGTGCCGGTAAATCCACCACCATCGGGATTATCAGTTCGCTGGTCAATAAATCCGGCGGCAGCGTGCGGGTGTTTGGCTACGACCTGCAAAAAGATGTGGTGAATGCCAAGCGCCAGCTCGGCCTGGTGCCACAGGAGTTTAACTTTAACCCGTTTGAGACGGTGATGCAGATCGTCGTTAACCAGGCGGGTTACTACGGCGTCGGACGGCGTGAGGCCAATCAGCGGGCGGAGAAGTACCTGAAACAGCTCGATCTGTGGGGAAAACGCAGTGAACGGGCGCGTATGCTCTCCGGCGGGATGAAACGCCGTCTGATGATCGCCCGCGCGCTGATGCATGAGCCCAAACTGCTGATTCTGGATGAGCCGACGGCGGGGGTCGATATCGAACTGCGGCGCTCAATGTGGGGGTTCCTGAAAGATCTGAATGCCAAAGGCACCACCATCATTCTCACCACCCACTATCTGGAGGAGGCGGAGATGTTGTGCCGCAACATCGGCATCATCCAGAGCGGTGAGCTGGTGGAAAATACCTCGATGAAAGGGCTGCTGTCCAAGCTGAAATCAGAAACGTTTATCCTCGATCTGGCGCCGCGCAGTCCGCTGCCCGCGCTGGAAGGATTCCAGTATCGCCTGACGGATACCTCCACGCTGGAGGTGGAAGTGCTGCGTGAGCAGGGGCTGAACAGCGTCTTCAGCCAGCTGAGTGCGCAGGGGGTGCAGGTACTGAGTATGCGAAATAAAGCGAACCGTCTGGAAGAGCTGTTCGTTGGTCTGACGACGCAGGGAAAAACAGGAGCAAAAGCATGACACATTTGTACTGGGTGGCGCTGAAAAGTATCTGGGCCAAAGAGATTAACCGTTTTGCCCGCATCTGGATCCAGACGCTGGTGCCGCCGGTGATCACCATGACGCTCTATTTCATCATCTTCGGTAACCTGATCGGGTCACGCATTGGTGAGATGCACGGCTTCAGCTATATGCAGTTTATCGTGCCGGGATTGATCATGATGGCGGTAATTACCAACGCCTATGCTAACGTCGCATCCTCATTCTTCAGTGCCAAATTCCAGCGCAACATTGAAGAGCTGCTGGTCGCGCCGGTGCCGACCCACATCATTATTGCGGGGTATGTCGGCGGCGGCGTGGCACGTGGTGTCTGCGTCGGGGTTCTGGTCACGGCCATTTCGCTCTTCTTCGTGCCGTTTCACGTTCACTCCTGGACGATGGTGGCGGTGACGCTGCTGCTGACCGCGATTCTGTTTTCACTGGCCGGTCTGCTGAACGCCGTGTTTGCCCGGACCTTTGACGATATCAGCCTGATCCCGACCTTTGTGCTGACGCCGCTGACCTATCTGGGTGGCGTGTTCTATTCGCTGAGTCTGCTGCCGCCATTATGGCAGGCCGTTTCGAAGCTGAACCCCATCGTCTATATGATCAGCGGGTTCCGCTATGGCTTCCTGGGCATTAATGACGTGCCGCTGGCCTTTACGCTTTCGGTATTGATCGCGTTTATTCTGGTCTTTTACGGGCTGGTCTATGCGCTGATTCAGCGCGGACGCGGATTACGCACCTGACGAAAGCTTTACCGAAGCCACGCAGCGAAACGCGCGTGGCTTTTTTATTATCGGATAAAAAATCGCCGCCTTTTCCGGTTGTCACTGGCCTTAAAAAACGATCCTTTCTTCTGTTCCGCCTCTCTTTTTTCACGCGATTGCGGAAAATAGCCGCCTTTTTTGCCCTCGTGATAAAAAATAACCCTAAGCATTATCTGATATTAAAGTGGAACCGGTTTCTATCTTAATGATTCTCCACTGTTAAATTTTTTTTAAGATTAGCCTTAAGCCCCGACTGTTGTTTATTTCAACGCGAGTGATCAGAATACCGCCGAATAAGGTTATTCCTCTGCTCAGGGACGAAAGGGCGGGAATGGAGTGTCTGTAATAAGAAGAATGGTCGCACATTCAGGGCCAGTTTTTAATCAAAGGCAGGAAAAGATGAATCGTATAACGTGGATCGACAATCTGCGGGGATTGAGTATTCTCGCAATCATTTTTTTGCACAGTACTATCGCTGTTCATAACAATGCCGGTCATTTTACCGCCTTCAGCAGCCTGCTAAATGAGATGCTGGCACCGGTAAGGCTGGGGCTGATGTTTTTTGTGTCGGGCTTATTTGTCGATGCCGGATTAAGAAAAGGCCTGGGTCCTTTTTTTAATAACAAGGTGCGCAGTATTCTCTATCCGTTCGTGGTCTGGGTGGTAGTTTATGGCGGGCTGAAAATTCTGTTCAGCTCAATGGCCAATACGCCGCAATCGCCGATGAATATTATTCTCTCTCACCTGACCGGTGGCGGCGATATGACCTGGTTCCTGCATTCGCTGTTTATCTTCTTTATTGTGATTATCTTTGCCCGCCATCTGCCGTTCCTGCTGGTGTTCGGCATCTGTATGGCGCTGAGCTGGGCACTGCCAGCCATTGACCCGGACGGCGTGTTTGCCAGTTTCGATAACAGCCACATTAATAAGTCCCTTTATCTGTTTGTTTTCTTCTATCTGGGCGATTACGTGGTGAGAAAGCAGGTGGATATCGCGGAGAAAGTGCAGCACGGTCCGACCCTGCTCATTTCAGTGGCCAGTTTTGCGCTGCTCTCCTGCCTGAATATTTTTGTGCTGGATCGTCATTCGCAGGCATTACTGTCACCGCTGGCACTGCTGTCGGTTCCGTTCTTTGTCTGGATTGCGCTGAAGCTGAAGTCTGAACTGGTTTATTATATCGGCGTCAATTCTATCGTCTTCTACCTGTCGCATTATCTGGCGATTCAGTTCTTCAGCAAGATTGTGAAATTTGAAAGCCCGTCCGCCTGGGTTAACGATCTGAAGTTTATTTCGGCTTTCCTGGTGGCGCTGGCGTTACCCTGGACGCTCTGTCTGATGAGAAAGCGTGGCTGGTTTAATTTCCTCTTTACGATGAAAAAACCGTCGAAGCCGCTGGCGGCCAAACCGGTTTAACGGAAATAACCGCAAAGAAAAAGGGCCGGCCGTATCACGGGCGGCCCTTTTTTATCAGGCGATCTGTACTGGCAGCGCTTTTGCCAGACGCTTCATCTGGTTGTCACCCTCAAAATAGGCGACCTTAGGCTGCCACTGACGCGCTTCCGCATCTTCAACCTGCACATAGGAGCAGATAATTAAAATATCGCCCTGGCAGGCGCAGCGGGCGGCCGCACCATTCACCGAAATGATCTTTGAGCCACGCTCAGCCGCGATAGCATAGGTGGAAAAACGCTGACCGTTGGTGACGTTATAAATATCGATCGCTTCATATTGCAGAATGCCGGAAGCATCCAGGAAATCCTGATCGATCGCGCAGGAACCTTCGTAATTGAGGTCCGCCTGCGTCACTTTCACGCGGTGTAATTTGCCTTGCAGAACAGTGCGAATCATAGCCAGAAACCTTGTCAGAGAAATAAAATAATCTGTAGCGGGTGTGCTTACAGCGTCAGGTCAACGGTTTGGTTGTCAATCAGGCGGGCATTGCCCAGCCAGGCGGCCATCAGTACGACAGCGCGCTGACTGTCCACTGTCAGCGACTGCAGCGTTTCCGCATCGCAGATCGCCAGGCCATCAGGACGCAATCCCTGCGCGACCAGCGCCTCACTGGCCGCCTCAATAATCTCTTCAACATGGCGCTCGCCGTTTTCCAGCCGCGTCGCCATCTGACGCATCACCTGGCTCAGCACCGGGGCCAGCTGACGCTCATCGGCCGTCAGGTAGCCGTTGCGCGAGCTCAGCGCCAGACCATCCGCAGCCCGTACGGTAGGCACGCCGACAATTTCAATGTCGAAGCCCATATCGGCCACCATCTTACGAATGATAGCCAGCTGCTGAAAATCCTTTTCACCGAAACAGGCAATGTCGGGCTGCACCAGATTAAAGAGTTTGCTGACGATGGTCGCCACGCCGCGAAAATGGCCCGGACGGGTCGCGCCCTCCAGCAGAGAGGAGAGCACCGGCACCTCAACAAAGGTCTGATTCTGCGCGCCCTGCGGATAGACTTCAGCCGGCGAGGGGGCAAAGACGACATCCACCTGATGGCGGTTCAGCTTTTCGCAATCCTCCTGCAGCGTGCGCGGATAGCGAGCCAGGTCGTCTGCCCGGTCAAACTGCATCGGATTCACGAAGATCGACACAATCACGATGTCGCCGCGCGCCCGCGCCTCATCCACCAGCGTCAGATGCCCTTCATGCAGGTTGCCCATGGTCGGCACCAGCGCAATACGTTTACCCTGCTGACGCCAGCGACGGACTTCCTGGCGCAGCATCAGCAGCGTTTCAATGA
This sequence comes from Pantoea sp. ARC270, assembly GCF_003236725.1. Lineage (NCBI taxonomy): Bacteria > Pseudomonadati > Pseudomonadota > Gammaproteobacteria > Enterobacterales > Erwiniaceae > Pantoea > Pantoea sp. ARC270. The sequence continues at coordinate 63,315 of NZ_PUGA01000030.1, read as the reverse complement.
TCAACACGGTGACTCTCCCGAATTACTGGAAACTGTGCTCGGCCGCCGGGTAGGTACCGGCTTCAACTTCAGCGATATAGTGGCGAATCGCCGCGCGGACATCGCCGCTCTCCGCCAGGAAATTTTTGGCAAATTTAGGGATGTGGCCGCCGGTCACGCCCAGAGCGTCATGCATTACCAGAATCTGTCCATCGGTGACGTTACCGGCACCAATGCCGATCACCGGAATAGTGAGGGCGGCGGTGATCCGCTGGGCCAGCGAGACCGGCACGCACTCCAGCACCATCAGCTGTGCACCCGCGGCTTCCAGCGCCAGCGCGTCGGCCAGCAGCTGCTCGGCTCCCGCTTCATCACGCCCCTGGACTTTATAACCGCCAAAGATATTGACCGACTGCGGCGTCAGCCCCAGATGACCACACACCGGCACCGCCCGTTCGGTCAGCATCCGGACGGTTTCAGCCAGCCAGCTGCCGCCTTCCAGTTTGACCATGTTGGCTCCGGCGCGCATCAGCTGCGCAGCATTGTCAAAGGTCTGTGCCGGCGTGGCATAGCTCATAAAGGGCAGGTCAGCGAGCAGCAGCGCCTGCGGCGCGCCACGGCGCACGGCGGCGGTGTGATAGGCGATGTCGCTGACCGTCACCGGCAGCGTTGAGTCATGCCCCTGAATCGTCATACCTAACGAATCGCCAACCAGCAGCACCTGAATGCCTTCATCGGCAAACAGGCGGGCAAAACTGAAATCGTAGGCGGTCAGCGTCGCGAATTTTTTACCGCTGGCTTTCGCCTGACGCAGATGTGAAATCGTGGTGGGTTTCATGGCGCTCTCAACTCAGGAATTCTGATGGGCGCAGTTTACTGGATAGCGTCAGAGAGCGGAATCAGAGAGTTGTGTTTGTCTGCTCAGCGCGGCCACAGGGTGATGCTGCGGCTGTCGAGCGTGGCCAGAATCGTGCTGAGCGCGCGGCCATCCGGCAGGCGAACATCCGGCGCAATCGCCAGCAGCGGCACCAGCATAAACGCCCGATTCAGCAAGTCATAGTGCGGCACCGTCAGCCGTTCGCTGTTGATCACCGCCTCGCCAAACAGCATCAGATCGATATCCAGCGTGCGCGGTCCCCAGCGCTCCGCCTTACGCACCCGGCCATGCTCCTGCTCAATCCGCTGGGTGTGGTCCAGCAGCGCTTCTGCGCTGAGATCGGTCTCCAGCGCCACGGCGGCATTCAGGAAGTCGGGCTGATCAGGCGGGCCATAGGGTGGCGTGCGGTAGAAGGGCGAGGTGGCAATGCGCTGCGTCTGCGGCAACGCATCCAGGGCGCGAAGCGCTGCATCAACCTGATGCAGCGGATCGGCCAGGTTACTGCCTAATGCCAGGTAAACCCGGGTCATGAGGCGTTCTGGTTGTCACGACGCGGCGCGGAAGAACGGCGGCGCGGACGACGCGATTTATGGCGCGGCACCGGATCGTCGCCGAGGTTGTTCAGCATGTTTTTCTGCTGCGGCGGCGCGGCGACCTGGAATTCGCCCCACCACTGGCTCAGACGCAGCAGTTCCGGGTTATTTTCTACTTCCGCCCGCAGCGCCAGCAGATCGTAAGCGGCGCGGAATTTCGGATGCTCCATCAGTTTCCAGGCGCGTTTACCGTGACGGCGCGACATGCGTAGCTGCAGCAGCCAGATATCGCGGATCAGCGAGGTGATGCGCTTCGGAATCGCCAGCGCACGGCAGGCTTCATCCAGCGTATCATTCATCGCCATCGCAAAGGCTTCAAAGTAGGTCAGGCCACTTTCCTGCGCAATGCGCTCTGCCGCTTCCAGCTGCGGATACCAGAACATCGCGGCAAACAGAAACGCCGGATTCACGCGCATGTCATTCTGAATGCGGTTATCAGTGTTTTTCAGCACCTGCGCCAGCATGCGCTCCATGTGGCTGTCGCTGTTTTCCGTGAAGTTGCGCGCCAGCGTCGGGAACAGCGGCTGGAACAGCTGATATTCACAGAGCTTCAGATAGGTGCTGTAGCCGTAGCCCGCCTGAAGCAGCTTCAGCGACTCTTCAAACAGGCGAGCCGGTGGAATATCACGCAGCAGCGAGGCCAGACGCGGGATCGGCTCTGCCGTTTCCGGCGCAATGCGCATATTAAGCTTCGCAGCAAAGCGCGCCACGCGCAGCATACGGACCGGGTCTTCGCGGTAACGGGTTTCCGGATCGCCAATCAGGCGGATGATGCCCTGTTCCAGATCGCTGATGCCGCCCACGTAGTCACGCACTGTGAAATCCGCCACGCTGTAGTAGAGGCTGTTGATGGTGAGATCGCGGCGCTGAGCATCATCTTCAATCGAACCGAAAATGTTGTCGCGCAGCAGCATGCCGCTCTGGGCGCGCTGCGAGCTGTTGCGATCCTCGGCCATCTCTTCCGCCTGATGATGTCCACGGAAGGTGGCAACTTCGATCACTTCCGGGCCAAACATCACGTGTGCCAGACGGAAACGGCGACCGACCAGACGGCAGTTGCGGAACAGCTTGCGCATCTGCTCAGGCGTGGCGTTGGTCGTCACATCGAAATCTTTCGGTTTTTGCCCCAGTAGCAAATCGCGCACGCCACCGCCTACCAGATAGGCTTCATAACCGGCTTTATTGAGGCGATAGAGCACTTTGAGGGCATTTTCGCTGATGTCTTTACGTGAGATGGTATGGCTTTCACGAGGGATGATGGTCATAAGACGCTCTGGTTCAACCTCTGCTGGGGCTTCCTCTTCATCACGCTTCAGGACTTTCCGGCAAAAATTAGCTACTCGGGTAAAAATGGGACACCTCGACAGTGGCATAAAAAGGGTGTAGGTAAAATCAGCGGCTAATCATAGCCTGTTGAGAACCGTTTGAGAATGCTGTTGTCTATGCATCCGGTTTCAGGGCGTTCTCCTGCGGCATCAAAGCGATATTCCACTGCGACACCGCATCAGACAGCAGTTTGTCCTGCGTTAAGTCCTGCCAGCCGGGTGAAACAGGCTGTCCGAGAAAGCGCAACGCCGCCACTAACAGCGGCCGGGCGTCGCCATCCGGCAGCGACGGCGCATGATTCTGCTTCGACAGCTTATTACCGTCGTGATTAAGCGCCAGCGGCAGGTGCAGCCAGGCGGGCACCGTCCAGCCGAACTGCTGATAAAGCGCAATCTGCCGCACGGTCGGCTCAATGAGATCGGCGCCGCGCACCACTTCAGTAATCCCCTGAAAGTGATCGTCAACCACCACCGCCAGGTTATAGGCAAACAGCCCGTCGCGCCGGTGAATAATAAAATCTTCCTCTGCCAGCCCCCTGTCCGCCTCAACGTGACCGCGCAGCCGATCCTCAAAGGCAAAAATCGGGGCATGCTGACGTAAACGCAGCGCAGCATTCTCCGGCCCGCGATGCCGATCGCGGCAGTAGCCATCATAGAAACCGCCAATCTCCTGAATGCGGCGCCGCGGGCAGGTGCAGAAATAGCTCTGACGATGCTGCTGCAGCCAGGCCAGCGCTTCCCGGTAGGCTTCATGACGCTGCGACTGCCACAGCACCTCACCATCCCACGCCAGTCCATAGTGCGCCAGCTGATGCAGGATACGATCTGCAGCCCCCGGCACTTCGCGTGGCGGGTCGATATCTTCAATCCGCACCCGCCAGAGCCCGTTCTGCGCACGCGCGCTCAGGTAACTGCCCAGCGCAGCAATCAGCGAGCCGAAATGGAGTTCACCAGAAGGAGAGGGGGCGAAGCGACCGATACAGGAGGATGACATAGGTTTCAGAAGTGACCACGCAGCGGACAGGACAACAGGTGTACCGCTGCGTGGCAACAGGCTGGACGCGGCATCAGCCGGCCATTTGTTTCTCACGAATTTCTGCTAAGGTCTTACAGTCGATGCAGAGATCGGCGGTAGGACGCGCTTCGAGACGGCGGATACCGATCTCTACGCCACAGGAATCGCAATAGCCGAAGTCGTCATCTTCCACTTTCTTCAGCGTCTTCTCGATCTTTTTAATCAGTTTACGTTCGCGATCGCGGTTACGCAGCTCCAGGCTGAACTCCTCTTCCTGCGCGGCACGGTCTACCGGGTCCGGGAAGTTAGCAGCTTCATCCTGCATGTGCGATACGGTACGATCGACTTCGTCCCGCAATTGATTACGCCAGGCTTCCAGAATCTTGCGAAAATGGGTCAGCTGCGCGTCGTTCATATACTCTTCGCCCGGTTTCACCTGGTAAGGTTCGACGCCGGCGATAGCGAGAATACTCAGGGACGATGTTTTACGGTTTTGACCTTCTTGCATGTTGCTTCTCCTGGATAACACGCACTATACCCTTCGACTTGCGTCTCGCAGGGGCGTTGCTGCCAGCCTGCATTTGACATCTGCGGGGTACATCGATCCCCCATTGGGGAAAAAAACAGGCCGCTATAAATAACAGAAGCAGTCAGGGTTGGCAATTCTTCGTGAACACACCTTGACAAGCCTGTGAGGAACAGCGTAGTTGGCCCCCGATTCTGAGCATTCTTACCACATAAAATTGCAAAAGATATTACAAGGTTACGTTAACCGGCGTTTTAAGAACTATTCCCGCCGCGGATAAGTCTGCCTGATACGCGAAAACCTCTACACCCTCTCGCTGCGCCTGAGCCAGTTGTTCTGCATACGCCGCATCAATGTGGCGTGCCGGGGAAACGTCCTCAATCCCCGAGTGCAGAACGGCAAACAACAAAACGGCCCGATGACCCTCTGCCGCAACCGTCGCCAGTTCGCGCAGGTGTTTCTGTCCTCGAATCGTCACCGCATCCGGAAAATAACCTTTACCTTCATGTAAAAGGGTTACGGATTTCACCTCAATATAGCAGTTGCGTCGGCCCTCTGCTCTGAGCAGGAAATCAATTCTGCTTTTTTCACTGCCATATCTGACTTCCGCCTGACGCTGGGCATAACCGGTCAGTTCCGCTATCCGGTTCTGGTCCAGCGCTTCGGCTACCAGTTGATTCGCACGCAGCGTATTGACGCAGATCCACTCTCCCGCCTGCGTCTCGGTCAGCTCCCAGCTGTGCGGGTATTTCCGCGTCAGGCTGCCGGAGGTGGAGTACCAGACCCGATCGCCTGGGGTGGCGCAGCCGGTCATGGCGCCAGTGTTGGCGCAGTGAATCGTCAGCTGCTCGCCCTCGGGCGTCACGACATCGGCCAGGAAGCGCTTGTAGCGGGCGATCAGGCGGGCGGGTTTAAGAGGAGGAGAGAAGTGCATGGGGATCCTGAGAGCGTAACGGCCAGCTGGCCAGGGTGCGATAACGGGTACGGCCCCGGCTGTACTCCGAGGCAAACAGCGAAAACGCCGGGACATGAAAACGCCAGTGAAAGCCGCGCGGCGGCAGCGCCACGGGCTGTGTCGCCTGGCGTAACAGCGTGATGTGCGGATGAAACGGCTGCGGGCTCTGGTGGCAGCCGTGCCGGGCAGCCTGGGCCCGCAGCAGGCTGGCGAGCTGTAACAGACCGCGTGGGGCGCGCTGGCAGCCGAGCCAGACCACACCGGGGCGCGGCCAGTGTCCGGCATCATCCAGCTCGAGATCGAAGCCGGGCTGATCAATGCGCGATGCCAGCGTCTGCAGGCGCCGGGAGGTCTCCGGCGCGACCTCGCCGAGAAACGCCAGCGTCAGATGCAGGCTGGCGGCGGCCACCGGCTGGCCCGCCTCCGCAGGGAAGGTGTCGGCCCGCCAGCGCACCAGCTGTTGCTGCATCGCGTCAGGCAGGCTGATGGCAAAAAATAAGCGTTGTGTCGCCATGGCGCTCTCCGGCAAATATCACGGATGGATGCTACAATGCGCGCCATCTTAGCACAGGCAGAAGCGGAGTTTGCTGTGAGCGATTTACCGGTCAGCGCGGTGCTGCCTGACATTCTGGCGGCGCTGAGCCACGCCCCTCAAATCCTGCTGGCCGCACCGACGGGGGCGGGCAAATCGACCTGGCTGCCGCTGCAGCTATTACAGCAGGCGGCGCTGCCGGGGCGAATCATTATGCTGGAACCACGGCGGCTGGCGGCGCGCAACGTAGCGCAACGGCTGGCGGAGCAGCTCGGCGAGCAGCCGGGGGCGACGGTAGGATTCAGGATGCGCGGCGAAAGCTGCGTCGGACCAGAGACGCGACTGGAAGTGGTGACCGAAGGCATGCTGACGCGCATGCTTCAGCACGACCCGATGCTGGAGGGTGTGTCGCTGGTGATCCTGGATGAGTTTCACGAGCGCAGCCTGCAGGCCGATCTGGCGCTGGCGCTGCTGCTTGATGTGCAGCAGGGGCTGCGCGACGACCTCAGAATCCTGCTGATGTCCGCCACGCTGGACAATGCCCGGCTGGCGGCGCTGCTGCCCGACGCCCCGCTGATCGTCTCAGAAGGACGCAGCTTTCCGGTGGAGCGGCGCTATGCGTCGCTGAACCAGACGGTGCGTTTCGAAGAGGCGGTAGCGCGTGAAGTTGCCCAGCTGCTGCGGGAGGAGAGCGGTTCGCTGCTGCTGTTTCTGCCGGGCGTGGCGGAGATCGAACGGGTGAAGCGCGAACTGGAAGCGCGCATCAGCGACGACGTGGATCTGACGCCGCTCTACGGTGCGCTGCCGCTGGCGGCACAGCGCCGGGCAATTCAGCCCGCCCCGGCCGGACGCCGCAAAGTGGTGCTCGCCACCAATATTGCCGAAACCAGTCTGACCATTGAGGGGATCCGGCTGGTGGTCGACAGCGCACTGGAACGCAGCGCCCTGTTCGATGCCCGCAGTGGCGTGACGCGTCTGCAGACCCAGCGCATCAGCCAGGCGTCGATGATCCAGCGTGCGGGCCGCGCCGGGCGCCTGATGCCGGGGATCTGCCTGCATTTACTGCCGCAGGAGCAGGCCGCCCGCGCGGCCGCGCAGATCGAGCCGGAGATCATGAACAGCGATCTCTCCTCGCTGTGGCTGGATCTGCTGCAGTGGGGCTGCACCCAGCCGCAACAGCTGCAGTGGCTGGATCAGCCACCGGTGAAAAACCTGGCGGCGGCCCGGCAGCAGTTAACCCGTCTGGGGGCACTGGATGACCATGGCCTGCTGAATACCCTGGGGCGACGCATGGCACAGCTGGGCAGCGATCCGCGCCTGGCGGCGATGCTCTGTGCGGCGGGCGACGAGGCGGATGCGGTCGCCAGCGCCGCACTGCTGGTGGCGATTCTGGAAGAGCCACCCCGCAGCGGCAGCGCCGATCTGCGCGATGCGCTGCACCGGCCTCAGGCACACTGGCAGCGGCGGGCGCAGCAGTGGCAGCAGCGACTGAAGGTGCGAGGCGGACGGGTCGATGAGGATCGTTTCGCTGGCTTGCTGGCGGTGGGGTTTGGCGATCGGCTGGCGCGGCGACGCGACCAGAGCGGCCGCTATCAGCTCGCCAACGGGCTGGGGGCCAGGCTGGATGAGCAGGATGGCCTGACGCGTCATGAATGGCTGATCGCGCCTGCCCTGTTACAGAGCAGCGCCGCGCCGGATGCCCGGATGCTGCTGGCTCTGCCGGTCGACATTGAGGCGCTGTGCCAGCAGCGGCCCGCCCTGGTTGAGCGCCGCACCGAGGTTGAGTGGGATGAAGAGAAGGGCACGCTGCGCGCCCTGAAGCGTGAGCAGATTGGCGCACTGATACTCCGGACGCAGCCGATGGCAAAGCCGGAACCGGCGGTGCTGCACGCGGCGATGCTGCGCTGGATTGCGGAAAAGGGGCTATCCGTGCTCGGCTGGACGTCAGAGGCAGAGCAGCTGCGGGTGCGTATCCAGTGTGCGGCGCAGTGGCTGCCGGAAGAGGGCTGGCCTGGTGTCGATGATGCGGCACTGCTTGAACGTCTGCCGGAGTGGCTGCTGCCGCAGATGACCACGGTGCGCGATCTCCGCAGCCTGCAGGCGGTAAACCTGACCTCCGCACTCTTACATTTACTCACATGGTCACAACGTCAGCGGCTGGATAGTGCGCTGCCAACTCATTACACTGTGCCGACCGGAAGCCGGCTGCCGATTCGCTACGATGCGGAGAAGCCGCCCGCGCTGGCGGTACGGATTCAGGAGATGTTTGGCGAAGCGCAGAACCCCACCGTAGCGGAAGGCCGCATCCCGCTGGTGCTGGAGCTGTTATCGCCCGCCCAGCGGCCGTTGCAGATTACCCGCGATCTGGCGGCGTTCTGGCGCGGTGCCTGGCCGGAGGTCAGGAAAGAGATGAAGGGACGGTATCCGAAACACCTCTGGCCCGACGATCCGGCTACCGCCTTGCCAACAAGGCGAACCAAAAAAATGTCCCCGCAGGGTTGAGTCCACTGGATCGAATTCAGAGGGTTCTGCCATGCGTTATGCGAGAAAGCAGTTAGAGTAGCGGCGCTGCCGTAAGCACTGCCTGGAGAAGAAAAGTAATGTCTGGGAACGATCGCGAACCAATAGGGCGCAAAGGTAAAGCGTTGCCGCCGCGCAGCAGTGCGGGGCGGGGACGACGCAGGGATATCGAACAGGATATCGACCAGGACGATTTTAATGATGACGAGGAGGAAGCGCCGGTGCCACGTAAAGGTAAAGGTGGAAAACCGCCGCGCGGCAAACGCCGTTGGCTGGGATGGGTAATTAAACTGTTCCTGGTGTTTGTGGTGGTTATGGCCGCGTGGGGCATCTACCTCGACTCGGAAATTCGCAGCCGTATCGACGGTAAAGTGTGGCAACTGCCCGCCACCGTCTATGGCCGCATGGTCAGCCTCGAACCGGGCATGGCCTACAACAAAAGTGAAATGGTCGCCCTGCTGGAAGGCACCCAGTATCGCGAAGTGTCGCGCATTACCCGTCCCGGCGAGTTCTCGGTGAAGGGCAACACGATTGAGCTGCTGCGTCGTCCGTTTGATTTCCCCGACAGTAAAGAGGGGCAGATCCATGCACGCATGAGCTTCAGCAAGGATGAGCTGAGCGAGATCAAAAACCTCGAAACCGGTCGCGATTTTGGCTTCTTCCGCCTCGATCCCCGGCTGATCACCATGCTGCAGTCGCCTAATGGCGAACAGCGACTCTTCGTGCCCCGCGCCGGTTTCCCGGATCTGCTGGTCGATACGCTGATTGCCACCGAAGATCGCCATTTCTATGAGCATGACGGCATCAGCCCTTACTCGATTGGCCGTGCCTTCCTGGCGAACATCACCGCCGGCAAAGCGGTGCAGGGCGGCAGTACGCTGACGCAGCAGCTGGTGAAGAACCTGTTCCTCACCAACGAGCGTTCGCTGTGGCGAAAAGCGCGTGAAGCCTACATGGCGGTGATCATGGATGCGCGCTACAGCAAAGATCGCATCCTGGAGCTCTACCTGAACGAGGTCTATCTCGGCCAGGCGGGCAGCGATCAGATCCGCGGTTTCCCGCTGGCGAGCCTCTACTACTTTGGCCGTCCGGTCGATGAGCTGAGTCTGGATCAGCAGGCGATGCTGGTCGGCATGGTAAAAGGTGCCTCGCTCTACAACCCATGGCGCAACCCGAAACTGGCGCTGGAGCGACGCAACCTGGTGCTGCGCCTGCTGCAGCAGCAGAAGGTGATCGATCAGGAGCTGTATGACATGTTGTCGGCGCGTCCGCTGGGCGTGCAGCCAAAAGGCGGCGTGATCACGCCGCAGCCTGCCTTTATGCAGATGGTGCGTAACGAACTGCAGGCGAAACTGGGTGATAAGATCAAAGATCTCTCCGGGGTGAAAATCTTCACCACGCTGGATCCGGTGTCGCAGGATGCGGCGGAAAAAGCGGTGGTTGACGGGATTCCGACGCTGAAAAAACAGCGCGGCCTGAAGGATCTGGAAACGGCGATGGTGGTGGTTGACCGCTTCAGTGGCGAAGTGCGCGCCATGGTCGGCGGTGCCGATCCGCAGTACGCCGGGTACAACCGTGCGCTGCAGGCGCGCCGTTCGATTGGCTCACTGGCGAAGCCGGCGACCTATCTGACCGCGCTGAGCCAGCCTAACAGCTACCGTCTCAACAGCTGGATCGCCGATGAGCCGATTGCGCTGAAACAGCCCAACGGCAGCCTCTGGAAACCGATGAACGACGATCGTCGCTTCAGCGGCAAAGTGATGCTGGTGGATGCGCTCACCAACTCCATGAACGTGCCGACGGTGAACCTCGGTATGACGCTGGGGCTGGATGCGGTGGTGGACACCTGGACGAAGCTGGGCGTGGCGAAGGATCAGCTCAATCCGGTACCAGCCATGCTGCTGGGTGCACTGAACCTGACGCCGGTTGAAGTGGCGCAGGCGTTCCAGTCGATTGCCAGCGGCGGTAACCGCGCTGAGCTCTCGGCGGTACGGTCGGTGATCGCCGAAGATGGCAGCGTGCTCTATCAGAGCTATCCGCAGGCGCAGCGCGTGGAACCGGCTCAGGCCGCCTATCTGACGCTCTATACCCTGCAGCAGGTCGCCGATCATGGCACCGCCCGTGCGCTGGGTGCGCGTTTCCCGAATGCGCATCTGGCCGGGAAAACCGGGACCACCAACGATCTGATCGACAGCTGGTTTGCCGGTATTGATGGCAAAGAAGTGGCGATCACCTGGGTGGGACGCGACAACAACCAGCCGACCAAACTCTACGGTGCCAGCGGTGCGATGCAGATCTACCGTCGCTACCTCGATAATCAGGCGCCAATGCCGCTGCAGCTGACGCCGCCGGAAGATGTCTCGCTGATGAACATCGACTCTGCCGGTAACTTTGTCTGCGGCACGGGCAGCAGTACCTGGCGCGCGCTGCCGGTCTGGGCGCTGGATCCAAATGCGCTGTGTCAGCAACAGCAGCAACAGGTTCAGCAGCAGCAACAGCTGTTCGATCAGCAGCAGCAGCAGCAGCAGCAACAGCAGCAGCCGACCCAGCAACCGCAGGAGCAGAAAGAGAGCGACGGCGTAGCAGGGTGGATAAAAGATATGTTTGGCAAATAAATCGGCCAGATGGGTTAAAAAGGGCGCTTCGGCGCCCTTTTTTTGTGGTCTTTTATTACTCTTCAATCGCCCCGCAAACGGCGTCAACGCTGGGATTTGTTCTTGCAGTGCCCGCTGCAGTTCGCATATTATCTAATCCGTTATAATAATCATTATCGTTTCGATTCGCTCGCCTGAGCCTATTTTAAGAGACACTTTTATGAATGCGCGAACGCGTTTTGCCGACAACACCAAAAAAACATTTTCCCGACCGCTTCTGGGCGTCATGATCTCGCTCAGCCTGAGCACCTCGCTGTATGCCGCGCAGACGGAGACGATGGTCGTCTCGGCAGAAGGCGGCAGTGGGGTCGAAGCCGAAAGCCCCTGGGGCCCGGCGCCGACGATCGCCGCGAAGCGCAGCGCTACCGGCACCAAAACCGATACCCCAATCGAAAAAAATCCGCAGTCCGTCTCCGTGGTGACCCGCGAAGAGATGGAGATGCGCAACGTGACCAGCGTCAAAGGGGCGTTTAACTACACGCCTGGCGTGCTGACCGGCAACCGGGGCAGCTCAGACGTGATCGATGCGTTGTCGATCCGCGGCTTCAGCGAAACCAACACCAACCAGTATCTGGATGGCCTGAAACTGCAGGGGGATAGCTTCTCCGAGTTTGCCCTCGACCCTTACTTCCTGGAGCGCGCCGAACTGCTGCGCGGTCCGGTTTCGGTGCTCTACGGTAAAAGCAATCCCGGCGGCGTAGTCGCGCTGGTGAGTAAGCGCCCGACGCAGGAGACCCTGCGTGAAGTCCAGTTCCAGATGGGTAACGATAACCTCTTCTCAACCGGCTTTGATTTCGGCGGCGCGCTGGATGATGACGGCGTTTATAGCTATCGACTGACCGGCCAGGCGCGCAGTCAGGATGCGCAGCAGGCGATGAACAAAGAGAAGCGCTACACCATCGCGCCCGCATTCAGCTGGCGTCCCGATGAGCGGACCCGCATTGACCTGCTGACCTATTTCCAGAACGAGCCGGAAACCGGCTATTACGGCTGGCTGCCGCGGCAGGGCACGGTCGTGCCGATCACCCGCGCGGATGGCCGTGGATATAAGCTGCCGACCAACTTCGATGAAGGCGAGCAGAGCAACAAGATCTCCCGCACCACCAAAATGGTGGGCTACAGCGCCGAGCACAGCGTTGACGACACCTGGACGCTGCGTCAGAACCTGCGCTACGCCGATCTGCGCACCGACTACCGCAGTATTTATGGCAATGGTCTTATCCCGGGGACGCAGATAATATCCCGTGGCTCTGCGCTTTCCCATGAGAAGCTGAACCAGTTCGCGGTGGATAACCAGGCGCAGGCAAAATTTGCTACCGGGCGGGTGGATCATACGCTGTTGCTGGGCGTGGACTTCCAGCGTACCCGCAACGATATCGACGCACAGTATGGTGCTGCATCCAGCCTGGATGCCGTCAATCCGCAATATGGCAATGACAGTGTGACATCCTACGGCCCTTATCAGCACCTTAATAAGCAGCGTCAGACTGGCCTTTATACGCAGGATCAAATGGAGTGGAACCGCTGGGTGCTGACGCTGGGTGGACGCTACGACTACGCCATGACCTCGGTTTACGATCGGGTGAAGAATAGCGTTGATCGCCAGAACGACCAGGCCTTCACCTGGCGGGGCGGTCTGAACTATGTGTTTGATAACGGTATCGCGCCTTACTTCAGCTACAGCGAAGCCTTTATTCCTAATGCGGGTGGGACCTATGACGGTCAGGCTTTTGATCCGTCACGTGCGAAGCAGTATGAAGCGGGCGTGAAGTATGTGCCGAAAGATCGTCCGGTAGTGCTCACCGCCGCGCTGTATCAACTGACCAAAACTAAAAACCTGACCGCCGATCCGGACACGAAAAATCATCCCAATGCCAGCGTACAGAGCGGTGAGATTCGTTCACGCGGCGTTGAGCTGGAAGCCAAAGCGGCGCTGAATGCCAACGTCAACCTGACCGCCTCATATACCTACACCGATGCGGAATATACCGAAGACACGCTGCTGAAAGGCAAAACGCCGGTGCAGGTGCCGAAGCATATGGCCTCACTCTGGAGCGACTACACCTTCCATGAAACTGCGCTGTCAGGCGTGACGCTGGGCGCCGGGGTACGGTATGTAGGCGAAAGTCAGGGGCTTTACAGCAGCGGCGCTGAGCAGAACCAGAACTTTAAGGTTGCCGGTTACACCACGGTGGATGCGGCGCTGAAATATGATCTGGGCCGTTTCGGATTGCCAGGCTCGTCGGTGGGCGTTAACGTCAACAACCTGTTTAACCGCGAGTATGTCGCCAGTTGCTATCGTGAATACGCCTGCTACTGGGGTGCAGAGCGCCAGATTGTCGGTACCGCCACCTTCAGATTCTGATTTAACCGGGCGCTGCGGCGCCCGTTCACAGGGATTATCATGCCGTATCCGCACGCAGAAGAGGCCACCTTTACGCTGGATAACGCCAGCTTTGAGGTCCCGGGCCGAACCCTCCTCCAGCCACTTTCACTGACTTTTCCACCAGGCAAAATGACTGCGCTGATTGGTCACAACGGTTCAGGTAAGTCGACGCTATTGAAAATGCTGGGTCGTCATCATGGTGCCAGCCACGGCGAGGTACGTCTGAATCAGCAGCCGGTCGGGCGCTGGAACAGTAAAGCCTTTGCCCGTCAGGTCGCCTATCTGCCGCAGCAGCTACCGGCAGCCGAAGGCATGACGGTTCGTGAGCTGGTGGCGATTGGCCGCTATCCCTGGCACGGCGCGCTGGGCCGCTTTGGTCAGGAAGATCGCGACCGGGTGGAGGATGCGATTACGCAGGTGGGGCTTAAACCCTTTGCCGGTCGGCTGGTGGACAGCCTATCGGGCGGTGAACGCCAGCGCGCCTGGCTGGCCATGATGGTGGCGCAGAACAGCCGCTGCCTGCTGCTCGATGAACCCACCTCGGCGCTGGATATTGCTCATCAGGTTGAGGTGCTGGCGCTGATCAAAAATCTCAGTGAGCAGCGCGGCTTGACCGTGATTGCGGTGCTGCATGATATCAATATGGCAGCACGCTATTGCGATCATCTGGTGGCGCTGCGTCAGGGAACAATGATTGCCGAAGGTGACGCAGAGGCCATTATGCAGGCTGAGGTGCTGGGTGCGATTTATGGCATCCCGATGGGGATTTTACCGCACCCGCAGGGTGGCGCACCGGTCAGTTTTGTCTGTTAAGGAAAGGATGATGCCCGATCTTTCTCGCCGCCGCCTGATGCTGGCACTGGCGGCCTCGCCACTCTTTTGTGCGCTTCCCCTGCGTGCCGCGACGCCGAACCTTAGCCGGATTATCGCGCTGGAGTGGTTACCCACCGAATTGCTGATGGCGCTGGGTATCACACCTTACGGCGTGGCCGATCTGCATAACTACAACATCTGGGTCGGGGAGCCGCCGCTGCCGGCGGGCGTGACGGATGTCGGTCTGCGCACGGAACCCAATCTTGAGCTGATGGTACAGATGCAGCCGTCGCTGATCCTCTGCTCCAACGGCTACGGCCCCTCGAAAGAAAAACTGATGCGCATCGCGCCGATCATGGGCTTTGACCTGCAAAGCGGCGACGGCAAACCCCTGACCGCCGCCCGGGCATCGCTGCGCCAGCTGGCTGCGCGGCTTGGGGTCAGCGAGCGGGCGGAGCAGCATCTGCGCGAGGTCGACGCTCAGCTTGCGGCAGCGCGGCAGCGTCTGGCACCCTATGCCGGACGCACCCTCCTGCTGATGTCGCTGCTCGACAGCCGTCATGCCATCACCTTCGGCAAAAACAGTCTGTTTCTGGAAGTGATGACGCTGCTGGGCCTGAAAAATGGCTGGCAGGGCGAAACCAACTTCTGGGGCAGCGCGGTGGTGGGCATCGAACAGCTGGCGCAGGCCGGGGATGTGCAGGCAATCTGCTTCGATCACGACAACGATGCCGATATGGCACAGCTGATGCGCAGCCCGCTGTGGCAGTCGCTGCCGTTTGTGCGCGCCGGACGTTTTCAGCGCGTTCCGGCGGTCTGGTATTACGGTGCGACGCTCTCGGCGCTGCACTTTGTTCGCGTGCTGGAACGCGCGCTGGAGACGCAATGATGCGCCATGCCCTGTTTCCTCTCCTGCTGCTTAGCCTGCTGTTTCTGCTGGCGCTCAGCCTGACGCTGGTCAATCTGCAACAGGCCCTGCCGCCCGCCGACTGGGCGCAGGCGCTCTGGTCACCGGCTGCCGATAACCTGTCGCAGATGGTGTTTCACTACAGCCTGCTGCCGCGCACCGTACTGGCGCTGCTGGTCGGTGCCGGACTGGGGCTGGCCGGTCTGCTGTTTCAGCAGATCCTGCGCAATCCGCTGGCGGAGCCGACCACGCTGGGCGTCTCGTCCGGGGCGCAGCTTGGGATCACCGTGGCGACGCTCTGGCATCTGCCCGGCGGCGCGCTGACCCAGCAGTTTGCCGCGCTCAGCGGCGCGGTGCTGGTGGGGGCGCTGGTGCTGGGTGTGGCCTGGGGCAAGCGTCTGTCGCCGGTCACGCTGATTCTGGCCGGCCTGGTGCTGAGTCTCTACAGCGGCTCGGTCAATCAAATCTTCGCTATCTTCAATCACGATCAGCTGCAGAACATGTTTCTGTGGAGCACCGGCGCACTGAATCAGATGAGCTGGGACAATGTGCAGCAACTCTGGCCGCGCCTGCTGCTGGCCTTTGTGCTGGCCCTGGCGCTGCTGCGTCCGCTGACGCTGATGGGGCTGGATGATAGTGTGGCGAAGAATCTGGGCCTCGCGCTCTCTGTGGCGCGCATTGGCGGCCTTGCGCTGGCCATCCTGCTCAGCGCCCAGCTGGTGGATGTGGCCGGGGTCATCGGTTTTATCGGGCTGTTCGCTCCTCTGCTGGCGAAGCTGCTGGGGGGACGACGGCTAATCACCCGGATGGTGCTGGCTCCCCTGACGGGCGCGCTGCTGCTCTGGCTGGCGGACAGCGGCGTGCTGTGGCTCAGCACGCACTGGCGTGATATTCCGACCGGTACAGCCACCGCGCTGCTGGGCGTGCCCATCCTGCTGTGGCTGCTACCGCGTCTGCGAACCGGCTCCGTGCCGCCCGCCCTGAATCAGGGTGACAACGTGCCCGCCGAGCGGCAGAACCTGCTGCACTGGGCGCTGATCGGCATCGCCGTGCTGGCCCTGCTGGCCTGGGTCGGCCTGGCCGGGGGACGGGATGCGCAGGGCTGGAGCTGGTCAGCGGGTGAGATGCTGCATTCACTGCTGCCGTGGCGTGCGCCGCGGGTGCTGGCTGCGCTGGTGACCGGCCTGATGCTGGGCGTGGCGGGCAGCCTGATCCAGCGGCTGACCGGCAATCCGATGGCCAGCCCGGAAGTGCTGGGCATCAGTTCCGGTGCCGCCTGTGGTGTGGTCGTCATGATGTTTCTCGTGCCGGGGGATGCACTGGCGTGGCTGCTGCCTGCCGGTGCGCTGGGGGCGGCGCTGACGCTGCTGGTGATTATGCTGGTCGCCAGCCGGGGGGGATTCTCGCCGGAGCGGATGCTGCTGGCAGGTATGGCGCTGAACAGCGCCTTTGTCACGCTGCTGATGCTGCTGCTGGCCAGTGGCGATCCGCGCATGGGCGACCTGCTGAGCTGGATCTCCGGCTCGACCTATAACATCAGCGGCCGTCAGGCGATGCAGAGCGCGCTCTGCGCGCTGGTGCTGGTCGCGCTGGCACCGCTCGCCAGTCGCTGGCTGACCCTGCTGCCGCTGGGCAGTGTCACCGCGCGCTCGGCCGGCATCGCATTAACACCGGTGCGGCTGAGTCTGCTGCTGCTGGCGGCCGCGCTGACTGCCAGCGCGACGCTGACTATCGGTCCGCTGAGCTTTGTCGGGCTGATGGCTCCGCATATGGCGCGGATGCTGGGCTTCCGGCGGGCTCTGCCGCAGATGGTGCTGTCAGGATTGCTGGGAGCGGGGTTGATGGTGCTGGCGGACTGGTGCGGGCGGATGCTGGCCTTTCCGGATCAGATCCCAGCCGGGCTGATGGCGACGTTTTTAGGCGCGCCTTACTTTATCTGGCTGTTGCGGCGTTCAGTTTAATAAGACCGGCGCCGCCGCCGGTCTGAGAGTATTGACAAAATCTGGTCCGACTCGCTGTCAGACCGAGCCTGCGCAGGGAACACAGTCAGATCGGAAAGACGCAAAAGCCGTCATCCCTGACACGCTCGGCCCGCGCCATCCCTGGCGCGGGACGCTTTCCTCCTCTGCCTGTGTTCCCTGCGCATTGAGTTTCGTGTTGCTGTGAGATCCTGGATCGGATGCTACTGCCGATCTGCATCTCTACTGCAGCCTGTTACAGCTTCGCGAAACAACGACGCGCGGCATCGATGGTGTGCTGAATATCCACTTCGCTGTGTGCCAGCGACATAAAGCCCGCTTCATAAGCCGATGGAGCAAAGTAAACGCCTTCCTCCAGCATCAGGTGGAAGAAGGTTTTAAAGCGCTCCACATCGCAACGGGTCACGTCCGCGTAACAGGTCACGCTGTCAGCGTCGGTGAAGAAAAAGCCGAACATGCCGCCAACGTGGTTCACCACCAGCGGGATATTCTGCTCTTTCGCCACGTCACGCAGACCTTCAGCCAGCTGACGGGTCAGCGCATCCAGTTTCTCATGGGTGCCCGGCTGTGCAAGCTGAGTCAGACAGGCGTAGCCCGCCGCCATCGCGATCGGGTTACCGGAGAGCGTACCCGCCTGATAAACCGGACCGGTCGGGGCCAGCGCCGCCATCACTTCGCGACGGCCACCGAATGCGCCTACCGGCATACCGCCACCGATGATTTTACCCAGGCAGGTAAGATCGGGACGGACATTGTAGTGAGCCTGCGCGCCGCCCAGCGCAACGCGGAAACCGGTCATCACTTCGTCAATAATCAGCAGCGCACCAAACTCGTCGCACAGGGCGCGCAGGCCCGGCAGAAACTCAGGCTGTGGCGGAATGCAGTTCATGTTGCCCGCGACCGGCTCAACGATAATGGCGGCAATCGCCTCAGGGTATTGCTCAAACGCGCTGCGCACCGAGTCGAGGTCGTTAAAGGTGCAGGTCAGGGTATGTTTGGCGAAATCGGCCGGGACACCCGGCGAGTTTGGCTGACCGAGGGTCAGGGCACCGGAACCCGCTTTCACCAGCAGATGATCGGCGTGGCCGTGATAGCAGCCTTCAAACTTGATGATTTTGTCGCGGCCGGTAAAGCCACGCGCCAGACGAATCGCGCTCATGGTCGCTTCGGTGCCGGAGTTCACCATCCGCACCATCTCCATGCTCGGCACCAGATCGCACACCAGCTGCGCCATGGTCACTTCCATGCCGGTCGGTGCGCCAAAGCTCAGGCCACGCCCGGCCGCTTCAATCACCGCATCGCGGATCGCCGCGTTGTTGTGACCCAGTACCATCGGGCCCCATGAGCCGACATAATCGATATAGGCTTTGCCATCGGCGTCATAGAGACAGGCTCCGTCAGCGTGATCGATAAACAGCGGAACGCCGCCCACACCGGTAAATGCGCGTACTGGCGAGTTTACGCCACCCGGGATCAGGCGTTGTGCCTCGGCAAACAGTTGTTCGGACTTACTCATTTTCGGCTCCAGCGGTTCAGAAAAATAGGGTGCCATTCTACGGAAGAGGGGCAGCCGGCGAAAGGTGGTTTCACCCGCAGCGCCCCTTACAGAGGGGAAAGCGGCACAGAGTGCGAAGGGCAGAGCTTGATTGCGCTGAGGTGCTGACTGATAATAGCGTAATTAAGGTCGTTTTCTGACCTGGACGTTTAGCGGAGTAAAACATGAGTGATGAAGTAGTAGCACTGCCGTTGCAGTTTACCGACGCCGCAGCCAACAAGGTCAAGAACCTCATTGCCGATGAAGAGAACCCGGCGCTGAAACTGCGTGTCTATATCACCGGTGGCGGTTGCAGCGGTTTCCAGTATGGCTTCACCTTTGATGACCAGCTGAACGATGGCGACATGACGATTGAAAAGCAGGGCGTCTCGCTGGTGGTTGACCCGATGAGCCTGCAATATCTGGTGGGGGGATCGGTGGATTACACCGAAGGGCTGGAAGGTTCGCGCTTCATCGTGACCAACCCGAATGCGAAAACCACCTGTGGCTGTGGCTCCTCTTTCAGTATCTGATGATGCAGGCCGTCACGCTGACGGCCTCGTTTACCACTCTACCGTTACCAGACGGATTCCCTGCTTCTGACTTCCCTCTGTCCGGCTCTGGCTCTCTGTAATGCGCGGCTGCGCACTGGCCTGTCTGCCACAATCAACCTGCGGTGCGGGCTGACCACGTGCCGTGTTGATTTCACAGCGTGAATAGATGACAAGCCTGGCGCCTATAGAGCCAGTGATCGATCCCGCACAGGCAGATCCGGCGATCGTCAGCCCTATGGCCAGCAGCAGTGCTCTGGTCATGTGAAGTTCCTGGTGTTTAAAAAGGCGCCGGGGCGCTAAAAGGAGGGCGAGCATACGTGGCTCGCCCGTCTCTGTTATTGATTAACGGCAAAAAGTGTGGCGGCTTTAATCAATTCGCTGATTTATCGATCGGGATGCAGGGCCGCACAGAGTTGCTGCGCCGCCAGCAGCAGTCGCGGGCCAGGGCGGCTAAGCCAGTCCTCGTTGATGGCGATCACCGGCACCCTGAGCTGCGGCTGCCAGAATGTCCGGATATTCTCCGCCTGCTGCGCATCGCCGCCCGTCACTATCGCCTGAGGATGGCGCATCAAAACCTGCTCGCGGCTCACCTGCGGCCAGCTGACGCGGCTGTCAGCAAAGATATTCCTGCCCCCGCAGAGGGTAACCATCTCATTCTGCATCGTCTCTCTGGCGGCGGTGAACAGCGGCTGCTGGCCAAACTGCAAAAAAAGCGGAACCGCAGCCAGGTGAGTATAGCGCTGGCGCAGCGCCGCCGCCTGCTGATGTAACTGCCGGGCCGCGCGGGCCGCCTGCTCCGGCCTGGGGCTCCAGTGCCCCAGATCGGCCAGCGCCGCGATCATCTCATCCAGCGTCCGCGGATCGATCCACTTAACCGATACACCGAGCTGCTGTAACTGGGCGATCTGCCGCTGCGGATTGCCGCCCCGCCAGGCCAGAACCAGATCGGGTTTAAGCTGCAGGATCCGTTCTGTTCTGATGCCCTGCCAGTCGGCAACCTGTTCAATCTGTTTTGCCTGTGGCGGATAGTCGGACCAGGCGCTGACCGCAATCGGGGTGATCCCGGCGGCAAAGGCGAGTTCGGTGAGATGGGGAGCAAGGGTAATAACGCGAGGTGGGGAAGCCAGCAGGCTGCCGCTCAACAGCAGCAGCCAGCAGAAGAGCAGGGTTTTAGCCACGCGCCAGATGCGCCAGCAGGTTCTCCACCATCAGTGAAGATTGCTTTGCTGCCACGCTGAGGAACTCATCAAAACTGAGGTGCGACGCTTTGTCGGCCACGTCAGAGATGGCACGCACCACCACAAATGGCACCTGGAACTGATGGCAGACGTGACCGATGGCGGTCGCTTCCATCTCAACCGCAATCGCCTGCGGGAACTGACTGCGAATGCGCGCCAGCGGTTCGGCGCCATTAATAAAGGCATCTCCGCTGACCACCAGGCCGCGCACGGCATTCAGATCAAGCTGTTTAATGCAGGCTTCCGCTGCGGCGATGAGGGTGCTGTCTGCCACGAACGCGGCCGGACACCCCGCCATCTGACCCGGCTCGTAGCCAAAGGCCGTGACGTCCGCATCGTGATAACGCACTTCTTCAGAGACCACGATATCGCCCACGCTGAGCGACGGCGCTAATCCACCCGCAGAGCCGGTGTTGATCACGACGTCAGGCTTGCAGAGTTGCAGCAGCAGCGTGGTACCCAGCGCGGCAGAGGTTTTACCAATGCCCGATTTCAGCAGTGCCACCTCAACGCCCTGCAGGGTGCCGGTATAAATTTCACAACCCGCCAGCGACAGCGTTTGACGGTTTTCAATTTTGTCGCGCAGCAGTGTGACTTCCTGCTCCATCGCGCCAATAATGCCTGCTTTCATAGTGAGTCCCGCTAATGTAAAAAATGAAAAATTAGGGCATAGTTTAGCATGGCATTCAGGGGATTAATTCACGAAAAAATAAGGGGTAATCCATGTCGGCGATCAATTTCAGGAAGAAGATCAGCTTCTCGCGCCCTTATACCAGTCGAAAAGATCCGGAAGGCGAATATTACATTACCCGCCATTTTGAGAGCGACCGCGGGCGGATTATCAACTCCGCCGCTATCCGTCGCCTGCAGCAGAAAACCCAGGTGTTCCCGCTGGAGCGCAACGCCGCCGTCCGCTCCCGCTTGACGCACTCGCTGGAGGTTCAGCAGACCGGCCGCTACATCACCAAAGAGATCCTGCAGACGCTGAAGATGCAGGGCGGGCTGGCGCAGTATGGTCTGGATGAGTTAGAGGGAGCGTTTGAAAGCCTGATAGAGATGGCGTGTCTGCTGCACGACGTCGGCAATCCGCCGTTTGGCCACTTTGGCGAGGCGGCGATCAACGACTGGTTTGAAGAAAATCTGCCTGCCGAACTGGTTGATCCGCTGGTGGCCGGTGTGGAAGGGGAGGCGCAGCGTCAGGCTTTTGATCAGCTCAACGCCACCATCCGCCAGGATCTCTGCCATTTTGAAGGCAACGCCCAGGCCATTCGCATGGTGCATACGCTGCTGCAACTCAATCTCAGCTATTCTCAGGTTGCCTGCATCCTGAAATATACAGCCCCCGCCTGGTGGCAGGGTGAAAAACCCGCCGAATTTAGCGTATTGATGAAGAAACCGGGTTTTTATCTCTCTGAACAGGATTATATTACCGAGCTGCGTGCTGCCACTAATATGAAAGAGCACCACCGCTTTCCGCTCACCTATATAATGGAAGCCGCGGATGATATCTCCTATTGTATTGCCGATTTGGACGACGCTGTAGAAAAAGATATCTTCAATGTTGAGAGTTTGTATGAATTTCTCAATAAAGCTTGGGGGCCGGTTAAAAATAATGACGCTTTCAGCCGGACGATTGGCGAAGCCTGGCGTGAAGCCTGTAATAAAAAACGCCGCAGCCGCAGCGATCAATTTTTTATGTCATTACGCGTAAATGTTCAGAGTGTATTGGTCAGCTATGCGGTCAAGCGTTTTGTTGATAATCTGCCTGCCATATTCGACGGTAGTTTCAACCATGCGCTGCTGGAAGATGAGGGTGAAGAGGGGCGTTTGCTGCAGCTGTTTAAGACCGTCGCCCGTCAGCAGGTCTTTAACCATTCTGAAGTGGAACAGCTGGAACTGCAGGGTTATCGGGTCATCAGGGGCCTGCTGGAGATCTATCAGCCGCTGATGCGCCTCAACTACGAAGCCTTTACCACGCTGATAAATGAAGATTTCCTGCGTCAGCATCCCATCGAAACCCGGCTTTTTCATAAGCTCTCCGGTAAACACCGCAAAGCGTATTTACATAAGATGCGTAACCTGGTGGTGGAGCATAAATATCAGCGGCTGTTGTGGGAGCGTTATTATCGCTTCCGCCTTATTCAGGATTATATCAGCGGCATGACCGATCTCTATGCCTGGGATGAGTACCGGCGGCTGATGGCCGTAGAATAAGCCGCCAATTGTAAAGAGCGCGAATAAATTTTTACTTTTGCCTGAAACTTTTTAAGGAACTTCGCGCTAAAACATTTATCTCACCTTTCGACCACAGCAATGGTCTGAACAGTAATCTTACAGAGAAATGAAAAATGAAAAAAAAGACCTTAGTATTAAGTGCGCTGGCGTTAAGCCTGAGCATGGCGCTCGCCCCTGTTACTGTTTCTGCTGCGCAAACGGCCTCTTCAGATAGCCAGCAACTGCCAAGTCTGGCTCCAATGCTGGAGAAGGTCATGCCGTCTGTGGTCAGTATCAGCGTCGAGGGTACCACCACGGTTAAAACTCCCCGCATGCCACAACAGTTTCAGCAATTCTTTGGCGACAATTCGCCTTTCTGCCAGGACGGCTCTCCGTTCCAGGGCTCACCAATGTGCCAGGACGGTGGTAACGGCGGAGCGCCAGGCCCGGATACCCAGCAGGAGAAATTCCGCGCGCTGGGATCGGGCGTCATCATTAACGCCGAAAAAGGCTATGTGGTCACCAACAACCATGTAGTGAACAACGCCACCAAAATTCAGGTGCAGCTGAGCGATGGCCGTCGCTATGACGCCAAAGTCATTGGCAAAGATCCGAGCTCCGATATTGCGCTGGTACAGCTGCAGGACGCTAAAAACCTGACCGCGGTGAAGATCGCCGACTCTGACAGCCTGCGGGTAGGTGACTACACCGTGGCCATCGGTAACCCTTACGGACTGGGCGAAACCGTGACGTCAGGTATCGTCTCTGCGCTGGGACGCAGCGGCCTGAACGTGGAAAATTATGAGAACTTTATTCAGACCGATGCGGCGATCAACCGGGGTAACTCCGGCGGCGCGCTGGTTAACCTCAACGGTGAGCTGATCGGAATTAACACCGCGATTCTGGCACCGGATGGCGGCAACATCGGTATCGGCTTTGCTATCCCCAGCAACATGGTGAAAAACCTGACGGCGCAGATGGTGGAGTTTGGTCAGGTGAAACGGGGTGAGCTGGGCGTGCA
Organism: Pantoea sp. ARC270; assembly: GCF_003236725.1. Classification (NCBI taxonomy): domain Bacteria; kingdom Pseudomonadati; phylum Pseudomonadota; class Gammaproteobacteria; order Enterobacterales; family Erwiniaceae; genus Pantoea; species Pantoea sp. ARC270. The sequence continues at coordinate 39,693 of NZ_PUGA01000030.1, read as the reverse complement.
GGGGACAGAGCTGAACTCCGAGCTGGCTAAAGCGATGAAGGTGGACGCGCAGCGCGGTGCCTTTGTCAGCCAGGTGCTGCCGGGCTCGGCTGCTGCGAAAGCGGGTATCAAAGCCGGTGACGTAATCGTCTCCATGAACGGTAAACCGCTGAGCAGCTTTGCTTCGCTGCGTGCGGAAGTGGGCTCACTGCCGGTAGGCACCACCCTGAAGCTGGGCCTGCTGCGTGACGGCAAGCCGCTTGACGTCTCTGTCCAGCTGCAGCAGAGCAGCCAGGCGAAAGTTCAGTCGGCAACCATCTATACCGGCATTGAAGGTGCCGACCTCAGCAATATCGAAACGGGCACCAAAGGTGTGCGGGTGGATAACGTCAAACCGGGCAGTGCCGCGGCGCGTATCGGCCTGAAGAAGGGCGACGTGATTCAGGGCGTTAACCAGCAGGTGGTGACCAACCTGGGCGAGCTGCGTAAAGTCCTCGACACCAAACCGTCGGTTCTGGCGCTGAACGTGAAGCGTGGTGACAATACGCTCTATCTGCTGATGCAGTAAGCGACGCGTAATAACCTCTCAGGCGGACTGCGGTCCGCCTTTTTTATGCCCGCTCTCTGCCGTGGCAGAGTGTGATAGTGACCGCAAATCCGGGAAATCAGCGCCCGCCTCTGTGCAATTGCACAATGCTCCGCGCGCGACGCCTGCGTATTCTGTTGCTCCCCTATTTTTTCAGGAGTAATGGATGGCTGCCTATCACCTTGATGCCCGGCTGGCGCAGAATATCGTGGCGCGCACCATGAGAATTATCGACAGCAATGTCAACGTGATGGACGCGCGGGGCCGCATCATTGGCAGCGGCGATCCTGAACGCGTTGGAGAGTTGCACGAAGGCGCACTGCTGGTACTCTCTCAGGGACGCGTGGTGGACATTGATGACGCCGTGGCTAAACATCTGCACGGCGTGCGGCCAGGCATCAACCTGCCGCTGCGCCTGGATGGCGATATTGCGGGTGTGATTGGCCTGACCGGCGAACCGCTGTCGCTGCGTCATTATGGCGAGCTGGTCTGTATGGCGGCAGAGATGATGCTGGAGCAGGCGCGACTGCTACACATGCTGGCCCAGGATAGCCGCCTGCGCGAAGAGTTGGTGCTGAATCTGATCCGCAGTGACACGCTGTCGCCGCAGCTGACCGAGTGGGCGCAGCGGCTCGGCATCGACCTCAATCAGCCTCGCGTTGCCGCTGTCATCGAGGTGGACAGCGGCCAGCTCGGCGTAGACAGCGCCATGTCAGAGTTGCAGCAGCTGCAGACACTGCTGACCACGCCGGAGCGCGATAATCTGATCGCCATTGTTTCGCTGACCGAAATGGTGGTGCTGAAACCCGCCCTGAATGCGCATGGACGCCACGATCAGGAGGATCATCGCCGCCGCATCGAGCAGTTGCTACAGCGGATGAAAGAGCGTGGGCATCTGCGGATGCGTATTGCACTCGGCAATGTTTTTACCGGGCCTGGCAGCATTGCGCGCTCCTATCGCACTGCCCGCACCACCATGATGGTCGGCAAGCAGCGGATGCCGGGATTACGCAGCTACTTCTATCAGGATCTGGTGCTGCCGGTGCTGCTCGACAGCCTGCGAGGCGGCTGGCAGGCGAATGAGCTGGCGCGGCCACTGGCAAAGCTTAAAAGCATGGATAACAACGGCCTGCTGCGTCGTACGCTGATGGCCTGGTTTACCCACAACGTGCAGCCGGGCGCCACTGCGCGCGCGCTGTTTATCCATCGCAACACGCTGGAGTACCGGCTGAACCGGATTTCTGAACTGACCGGGCTTAACCTGGGGCAGTTTGATGACAGGCTGCTGCTCTATGTGGCGCTGCAGCTGGATGAGCAGGGATAACACGCAAACAGCGGGCATAAAAAAGGCCAGCAGTGCTGGCCTTTCCGATCGGGCAGGGAATTAACGACCGTTACGGGTTAATTTTTCCAGGTCCGATTCAATCTCACTGATTTTGTGAGAAACCACGCTTTCCAGATGACGCAGGTCATCCAGAATTTTGCGTTTCAGATCCACTTCAACCTGGTCACGCTGGCAAATCTGGTCCAGTTCGTCGATGACATAACGCAGATTCGGGCTGATCTCCTGAACTTCTTTATAGCCCTGGGTCGCGTGATCGGCCACGACGGTTTTGCGCTGACGCGGATATTTGAATTTGACGCTTTTCGCGAAAAATTCACCTTTATCTTTGCGGAAGTAGATTTTCAGAATGTCGTTATTCGCTTCCTGACGCAGGCTGTAGCGATCGATGTCGTCCGGATTACTGATTCCTAAGCTTTTCAGATTGTCATACATGGCGTTGTTTCCATCAAAAGTGAGAAGCGCGCAGTCTTGTTCATGACGTCAGACAACTGTAGACATAAATCAGCGGGATGAACATTGCGCGATAGGATTTAACTGGCGCGGATTATGACCTGGATGAAATCTAAACGCACCCGTTCCTTCGCGGCGCGAATCAGGTTGATTTGGAATGGCTGTAAAGAAAAGATGACGGGCTGGTTTCCAGCCCGTCACTGACATCAGTCGATGGTGCGCAGCAGTTCGTTGATACCGGTTTTGCTCAGGGTTTTCGCGTCAACCTTCTTCACGATCACCGCACAGTAGAGGCTGTAGCTGCCATCTTTAGACGGCAGGTTACCGGAAACGACGACCGAACCGGCAGGAACGCGGCCATAATGGACTTCGCCGGTTTCGCGGTCATAAATTTTGGTGCTCTGACCGATATAGACGCCCATTGAGATCACGGAGCCTTCTTCAACAATCACGCCTTCAACGATTTCAGAGCGTGCGCCAATGAAGCAGTTGTCTTCGATAATGGTCGGGTTTGCCTGCAGCGGTTCCAGCACGCCACCGATTCCCACGCCACCTGAGAGGTGAACGTTTTTGCCGATCTGCGCACAGGAGCCGACGGTCGCCCAGGTGTCCACCATGGTGCCTTCATCCACGAAAGCGCCGATGTTGACATAAGAGGGCATCAGCACCGTGTTACGGGCAATGAACGCGCCCTGACGCACTGCCGCAGGCGGCACCACGCGGAAACCGGCGGCTTTAAAACGCGCCTCATCCCAGCCAGCAAACTTCATCGGGACCTTGTCGTAAAAACGGGTTTCTGCCCCTTCCATGACCTGATTGTCGTTGATGCGGAAAGAGAGCAGCACTGCTTTTTTCAGCCACTGATGCGTTACCCACTCGCCGTCGATCTTTTCAGAAACGCGCAGTTCGCCGCTATCCAGCAGGGCAATCACCTGGTTGATGGCATCACGGGTTTCGCTGTCAACGCTGACGGGGGTAATGTCCGCGCGACGTTCAAAGGCGGATTCGATAACGCTCTGTAACTGTTGCATATTTTTTTCCTGATCGGTCATGTGCAATGCCGGGCACTCTCCCGGCACAAATAAAAATAGAGGATGATAAATCGTGTCTGGTCACACTTTATCGTTTGGATTAAGGGCCTCTGTCAACCGTTGTTGCAATGCTTTGCGCATTTCTTCGTCCAGCGCCTGCCGCTCACTGTTAGCCAGAATAAAGAGATCTTCGACCCGCTCGCCGATGGTGCTGATGCGCGCGCCGTGCAGTGAAACGCCGAGATCGGCAAAGACTTCACCAACCCGGGCCAGCAGACCTGGCTGGTCCAGCGCCACCAGTTCCAGGTAGCTGCGCCGGTCGGTGTGGGTCGGCAGGAAATTGACCTCGGTGTCCACACTGAAGTGCCGGAGTTTGGCTGACGGTCGGCGGGTGCGCGGCGGCACCCACTGCGACTGGGTTATCGCCTGCTCCAGCGCCTGAATAATCATCGGATGGCGATCCGGGGAGAGCGGACTGCCATCGGGTTCCAGCACAATAAAGGTATCCATGGCCATGCCGTCGCGGCTGGTGAAGATCTGAGCGTCATGGACGCTGAGATTGCGGCGGTCCAGTTCACCGGCGACAGCGGCAAACAGGTGGGGGCGATCAGGGCTCCAGATAAAAATCTCCGTTCCGCCGCGCGTGGCCTGCGGGCTGACCAGCACCAGCGGCTTCTTCAGGTCATGCACCAGCAGATGGCGGGCATGCCAGGCGATCTGATTGGGCGTATGGCGCAGGAAGTAGTCAGCGCGGCAGCGATTCCAGATCTGATGCAGGCGCTCCTCATCTATATTGTCCATCCGCAGCAGCGCCAGCGCCTGCAGACGATGATGGCGCACCCGCTCGCGCAGATCCGGACTGTTCTCCATGCCACGACGCAGCTGCTTCTCCGTGGCGAAAAAGAGTTCGCGCAGCAGGCTCTGCTTCCAGCTGTTCCAGAGGCTCTCGTTGGTGGCGCAGATATCGGCCACCGTCAGGCAGACCAGATAGCGCAGCCGGTTTTCGTTCTGCATCACCTCCGCGAACTGCTGGATGACCGTCGGATCCTGAATATCGCGCCGCTGAGCCGTGACCGACATCAGCAGATGATGGCGCACCAGCCAGGCCACCAGTTGTGTTTCCCGCGAGTTGAGGCCGTGCATTTCCGCGAAGTCGAGCGCGTCCTGTGCGCCGAGAATCGAGTGGTCACCGCCGCGCCCCTTGGCGATGTCATGCAGCAGCGCGGCCATCAGCAGCAGCTCCTGCTGAGGCAGGCGCGGCCACAGCTCGACGCACAGCGGATGCTGCGGACGGGTAGACTCGCTGGCGAAGCTCTCCAGCTTCTGCAGGACGCGAATGGTGTGCTCATCCACGGTGTAGGCGTGGAACAGATCAAACTGCATCTGGCCGACAATATGGCCCCACAACGGCGTATAGGCCCACAGCACGCTGTGGCGATGCATCGGCACCAGCGCCCGGCTGACCGCGCCAGGGTGGCGCAGAATCGACATAAACGTGCGGCGCGCCTCCGGGATCTGACACAGCGGCTGTTTCAGATGGCGGCGGGCATGGCGCAGGTGACGCAGGGTGGTGGAGTAGATGCCTTTGATGTTCTCGTTGCGCACCATGACATAGAACATGCGCAGGATCGCCTGCGGCTCACGGGTGAACAGCGTTTCATCACGCAGGTCGATCAGGTCGCCACGCAGCTGAAAATCGTCATCGACAGGTCTGGGCTTCTCATTGGTGGAGAGCGCCAGAATCGCCTCATCAAACAGCTGTAACAGCATCTGGTTCAGTTCACCGATGCGTCGCGTGCCCCTGTAGAAATCCTTCATCATCCGCTCGACCGGCTCGTTGCCTTCGCCCTGATAGTTCAGGCGCTGCGCCACGCTGAGCTGGCGATCAAACAGCAGGCGGTTATCGTAGCGGGGCAGGGAGAGGTGCAGCGCAAAGCGGATGCGCCAGAGAAACGCCTGGCATTCGTTGAGTTCGCTGCGCTCTGCCTCAGTGAGAAAGCCAAAGCCGACCATCTCATCCAGCGTGGTGGCACCGAAATGGCGTCGGGCGACCCATTGCAGCGTATGAATGTCACGCAGGCCGCCGGGGCTGCTTTTAATATCCGGCTCAAGGTTGTAGCTGGTGCCGTGATAACGTTTGTGGCGCTCCTGCTGCTCTTCGATTTTGGCGGCAAAAAAGCGGGATGAGGGCCAGAAGCCGTCGCTGAAGACGTTCTTCTGCAACTCCAGGAACAGCGCCACGTCGCCGGTCAGCATGCGTGACTCAATCAGATTGGTGGCGACGGTGAGGTCAGATAACCCCTCCAGCAGACACTCCTCCAGCGTGCGCACGCTGTGGCCCACTTCCAGCCGGAGATCCCACATCAGGGTCAGCAGTTCGCTGGTGCGCTGCGCCGCCTGGTCATCCAGCGGCTGACGGCTGAGGATCAGCACATCGATGTCAGAGAGCGGGTGGAGTTCGGCCCGCCCATAGCCGCCCACGGCCACCAGCGCGATGGCGGGCATCGCATCGAAGCCAAAGAAGCGCCACAGGCGGCGCAGCAGCCGATCGATAAACAGCGTGCGGGCATCAATCAGCTGTTCCACGGCTTCACCGGCGTCGAACGCTGCAGCCAGATGCTGCTGAAACTGCTCCAGCCGCGGCTTCAGCAGCTCGCGCGTCAGCTGATCGTCACCCCATTCGGCCGGTGAATCGACCAGACCGTTTTTTACCTCTTCCGACAGGCTCACGCTCATGCTGCTCTTCTCTTTTTTAGCCAAAAAAAAGCCGGCACATGGCCGGCTTGATCTCTATCCGGGGAATTACCCCTCGGCGACGAGCACAGCAGGCAGCGTGTCGTCTTTGCGCAGGGTTAAAATCTCGCAGCCGTTTTCCGTCACCACAATAGTATGCTCATACTGCGCGGACAAGCTGCGATCTTTGGTTTTTACCGTCCAGCCATCTTTCATGGTGCGGATGCGGTAATCACCGGCATTGACCATCGGTTCAACGGTAAAGGTCATGCCCGCCTGCAGCACGACGCCGCTGTCATCCGCATCGTAATGCAGCACCTGCGGCTCTTCGTGGAACCCTTTACCGATGCCGTGACCGCAATATTCACGCACCACGGAGAAGTCATTCGCTTCCACATACTTCTGGATAGCCCGGCCCAGCTCGCGCAGACGGATGCCTGGCTTGATCAGACGCAGTGAAAGATAGAGGCTCTCCTGGGTCACGCGGCAGAGGCGCTCGCCCTGAATGGTCGGTTTGCCGACAATAAACATCTTCGAGGTATCGCCGTGGTACTCATCTTTGATAACGGTGACGTCAATGTTGACGATATCGCCATCCTTTAACGGGCGATCGTCGCTCGGGATACCGTGGCACACCACTTCGTTCACCGAAATGCAGACCGACTTTGGAAAGCCGTGATAGCCGAGGCAGGCAGAAACAGCCTGCTGCTTTTGGGTAATGTGATCGTGGCAGATGCGGTCCAGTTCACCGGTGGTCACACCCGGTTTAACGTGCGGTTCGATCATCTCCAGCACTTCGGCGGCCAGGCGGCCCGCGACGCGCATTTTTTCGATTTCTTCAGCTGTTTTGATTGAAATTGGCATTAAATTAATCCGCATTTGTCGAAATTTTCGACAATAATAAGTTCTGTGCTGTCATGTTAGCAGCCAGAAAATGGGCTGCCAAATAGAGAACGCGCTGGCTTCCGTCAGCGATCATTTATTGGCGTCCCCCGGCGGTTTGTGGTATAAAGCGCGCCGACGATTCTCTGTATGGCCGTTTTGGTCAGCAGGAAACGCATAACTCTCATTATGTGTAATAAAACACACATGTATCGACACATACGCCGGGGTGCCTTGAAAGAGGTCGGTCGTATGGGATACATGGAGGCCCAACCCCAAATCAAATTTCAGAGGTAATCATGGCAACTGTTTCCATGCGCGACATGCTCCAGGCTGGTGTTCACTTCGGTCACCAGACCCGTTACTGGAACCCAAAAATGAAGCCATTCATTTTTGGTGCACGTAACAAGGTTCACATCATCAACCTGGAAAAAACCGTTCCTATGTTCAACGAAGCTCTGGCTGAACTGAACAAGATCGCTTCCCGTAAAGGTAAGATCCTGATCGTAGGTACCAAGCGCGCTGCTGCTGAAGCGGTAAAAGAGTCTGCACTGAGCTGCGACCAGTTCTTCGTAAACCACCGCTGGTTAGGTGGCATGCTGACTAACTGGAAAACCGTGCGTCAGTCAATCAAGCGTCTGAAAGATCTGGAGACTCAGTCTCAGGATGGTACTTTCGACAAACTGACCAAAAAAGAAGCGCTGATGCGTGCGCGTGAGCTGGCCAAGCTGGAAAACAGCCTGGGCGGTATCAAAGACATGGGCGGTCTGCCAGACGCGCTGTTTGTTGTTGATGCTGACCACGAACACATCGCAATCAAAGAAGCAAACAACCTGGGTATCCCGGTATTTGCTATCGTTGATACCAACTCTGATCCAGATGGCGTTGATTTCGTTATCCCAGGTAACGACGACGCAATCCGTGCTGTAAGCCTGTACCTGAATGCCGTTGCGACCACCGTTCGCGAAGGCCGTTCTCAGGATCTGGCTGAGCAAGCTGAAGAAGCGTCTTTAGAAAACGCTTAATAAGGTTTGCTCTGCATAAGAGCCCTTAGTATTCAGATGTGATCTGTAAGGGGCCTGTACTGGCCCCTTTATTTTATCTAAGTCTGTAACGCCCCCCTGTCGGACGGCGGGACAGAGTAAATTTTCCGCAAATAAGTGTCTGCTGGTGCACATGTACTCAGGCACGAACCGAGGATTCTGGAATGGCTGACATTACCGCTGCATTGGTAAAAGAACTGCGCGAGCGTACTGGCGCTGGCATGATGGACTGCAAAAAAGCGCTGACCGAAGCGAACGGCGACATTGAGCTGGCGATTGAGAACATGCGTAAGTCTGGCGCAATCAAAGCAGCGAAAAAAGCAGGTAACGTTGCGGCTGATGGCGTGATCAAAACCAAGATCGTTGGCGACTACGGCGTGATTCTGGAAGTAAACTGCCAGACTGACTTCGTCGCAAAAGATGGCGGTTTCCAGGCATTCGCAGACAAAGTTCTGGACGCGGCTGCAGCCGATCGCGTAACCGATGTAGAAGTTCTGAAAGCGCAGTTCGAAGAAGAGCGCGTTGCACTGGTTGCTAAAATCGGTGAGAACATCAACATCCGTCGCGTAGCAATCCTGGAAGGCGCAGAGCTGGGCAGCTACCTGCACGGCGCACGTATCGGCGTACTGGTTTCAGCGAAAGGCGCTAACGAAGATCTGATCAAACAGATCGCTATGCACGTTGCGGCAAGCAAGCCTGAATTCGTTAAGCCAGAAGACGTTTCTGCTGACGTGGTTGAGAAAGAGTACCAGGTTCAGCTGGACATCGCGATGCAGTCTGGCAAGCCAAAAGAGATCGCAGAGAAGATGGTTGAAGGCCGCATGAAGAAATTCACCGGCGAAGTCTCTCTGACTGGTCAGGCTTTCGTTATCGACCCAAGCAAAACCGTTGGCCAGGCTCTGAAAGAGCAGGGCGCTGACGTCATCAACTTCATCCGCTTCGAAGTGGGCGAAGGCATCGAGAAAGTTGAGTCTGACTTCGCTGCAGAAGTTGCAGCCATGTCCAAGCAGTCTTAATGCTCTGAAAGAACCGCCAGATGGCGGTTCTTTTTTGTCTGTGAACCGCAACAGACACATTTTCAGTTTCATCCCAATAGCAATTTCATTGCGGTAAGCGGATGATCGATCACAATTTACTTCTCCTTTACACCCTATCTTCCAGGAAGAACTGACCATGGCGACCAACGCAAAACCTGTTTATCAACGTATCCTGCTTAAACTCAGCGGTGAAGCCCTGCAAGGCGCTGAAGGTTTTGGTATCGACGCGAGTGTGCTGGACCGTATGGCACAAGAGGTAAAAGAGCTGGTTGAGCTGGGCATCCAGGTTGGCGTTGTGATCGGCGGGGGTAACCTGTTCCGCGGAGCGGGCCTGGCGCAGGCCGGGATGAACCGCGTTGTGGGTGACCACATGGGTATGCTGGCTACCGTAATGAACGGCCTGGCGATGCGTGATGCGCTGCACCGCGCCTATGTGAATGCCCGCCTGATGTCAGCGATTCCACTGAATGGCGTCTGCGATAACTACAGCTGGGCAGAGGCGATCAGCCTGCTGCGTAACAACCGCGTGGTGATCTTCTCCGCCGGTACCGGCAATCCGTTCTTCACTACCGATTCTGCGGCCTGCCTGCGCGGCATTGAGATCGAAGCGGATGTGGTCCTGAAAGCGACCAAAGTGGATGGCGTCTATTCCGCCGATCCGGTGAAAAACCCGGATGCGACCCTGTATGAGCAACTGACCTATACTGAAGTGCTGGATCAGGAGCTGAAAGTGATGGATCTTGCGGCCTTTACCCTGGCGCGTGACCACAAACTGCCTATCCGTGTTTTCAACATGAATAAGCCAGGCGCGCTGCGTCGCGTAGTGATGGGTGAAAAAGAAGGCACCCTGATTACGCATTAATACCCGAGGCGAGATAAAATAAGGTATATTCTGTCAGCGCGATGATGACGCATCGCGCACCAGTCAGGATTATCGATGATTATCGATCCCGCTTCCGGCCAGGCCGGAACTGGCCAGGTCAAACCGAATCCAAGGGTTTCAACGTGATTAACGACATCAAAAAAGATGCTGACACGCGCATGGAAAAATGCGTTGAAGCATTCAAAAACACCATCAGCAAAGTGCGCACGGGTCGTGCTTCCCCTTCGCTGCTTGACGGCATCGTCGTCGAATATTACGGCACGCCGACGCCACTGCGTCAGCTGGCTTCCGTCACTGTGGAAGACTCACGCACGCTGAAAATCAACGTGTTTGATCGCACCCTGAGTGCGGCAGTTGAAAAAGCGATCATGAAGTCCGATCTCGGTCTGAACCCAAGTTCAGCCGGCAGCGACATCCGTGTTCCGCTGCCTGCGCTGACCGAAGAGCGTCGTAAAGATCTGATTAAAATCGTGCGCGGCGAAGCCGAGCAGGGCCGTGTGTCGGTACGTAACGTCCGTCGTGATGCCAACGATAAAATCAAAGCGCTGCTGAAAGATAAAGAGATCAGCGAAGACGACGAACGTCGTGCGCAGGATGAAATCCAGAAAATGACGGATGCTTACATCAAGAAAGTGGATGCTGCACTGTCAGAAAAAGAGACGGAGCTGATGGATTTCTAATCCCATCGCTGCCGGAAAAAACGCCGTACAGAGAGGTATTCGTATGAATGCGACATCTGGCGGCGTTTTACATTGTGCCACTGTGCACGCTGACTTCACACGGATAGCTTCATGAAGCGATTAACTCTGCTGGGATCAACCGGCTCAATCGGCACCAGCACGCTGGCGGTGGTTCGCGCCAATCCGGCGCTCTATCAGATTACAGCACTGGTGGCCGGTCATAACGTGGCGCTGATGGCCGAACAGTGTGCAGCCTTTACCCCGCGCTACGCCTGCATGGCAGACGAAGCCTCCGCTGCTGCGTTGCGTGAGCGACTGAGAGCAATCAGGGTCAATACTGAAGTGCTCTCCGGCGTTCAGGCAGCCTGTGAGCTGGCCGCGCTGGATGAAGTGGATCAGGTGATGGCGGCGATCGTTGGCGCCTCCGGCCTGCTGCCGACGCTGGCAGCCATCCGTGCCGGAAAAACCGTGCTGCTGGCGAACAAAGAGTCCCTTGTCACCTGCGGCCGTTTGTTTATGGAGGCCGTGCGTCATCATCACGCACAGTTACTACCGGTCGACAGCGAGCATAACGCCATTTTTCAGAGTTTACCGGCTACCATCCAGCATCAGTTAGGTTACGCTGACCTGCGGGATAATGGCATCGAGTCGATTATCCTTACGGGATCAGGTGGTCCTTTTCGTGACACAGATTTAGCCGATCTCAGCGCCATGTCGCCCGATCAGGCCTGTGCTCATCCGAACTGGTCGATGGGGAGAAAAATCTCTGTCGACTCGGCCACCATGATGAATAAAGGTCTTGAGTACATTGAAGCCCGTTGGTTGTTCAACGCCAGCGCAGCGCAGATGGAAGTGATACTCCACCCGCAGTCGGTGATTCACTCCATGGTGCGATACTGCGATGGCAGCGTGCTGGCTCAGTTAGGTTCACCGGATATGCGTACGCCCATTGCTCACAGCATGGCCTGGCCTTCGCGCATCAATGCAGGCGTGACGCCGCTGGATTTCACCCGCATGTCGGCGCTGACGTTTGCTGAACCTGACTTTAATCGCTACCCCTGTCTGAAGCTGGCCATTGATGCCTGCGAAGCAGGGCAGGCGGCCACCACCACGCTCAATGCAGCCAACGAGGTTGCCGTTGCGGCTTTCCTGAATCACCAGATCCGCTTTACCGACATCGCTGCGCTGAACAGTGCGGTGCTGGCGGCACAGGTGTGTGCGGAACCGGATTCGGTGGACGCTGTCCTTGAAATCGATCGCTCTGCGCGCGCGCGGGCAACAGAAATGTTGTCGCGCTTCACGTCGTGACGCCGATCGATATGAGGCCATTTGTTCGCTTCAGGTGAAAATGGTATAGTCGCTGGCTCGCGTTTCACGGTCTGTCACCGAATTCGGTGTGGCCCGACACTGAGAATCTGTCGGGATTTGAATCGGGCGCAATGTATTCAGAAACCACAGCATTTCTGATGAAAGGAATTGGTTAAGCGTTATGTCGTCTCACAATCACAACAACACTGATGACCAGCAGGGAAACGGTCCGCGCCACGTCGCTATCATCATGGATGGCAACGGTCGCTGGGCCAAAAATCAGGGAAAATTGCGCATTTCAGGCCACAAAGCGGGCGTCAAATCGGTACGTCGTGCCGTCAGCTTTGCTGTCAGCAACAATCTCGAAGCCCTGACGCTTTACGCCTTCAGCAGTGAAAACTGGAGCCGTCCGGCGCAGGAAGTCACCGCGTTAATGGAACTGTTTGTCTGGGCACTCGACAGTGAAGTGAAGAGCCTGCACAAACACAACGTCCGGTTACGCGTCATTGGCGATACCAGCCGTTTCAGCCCGCGTATTCAGGAACGTATTCGCCGTTCTGAGACGCTGACTGCAAATAATAGTGGCCTGACGCTCAACATTGCTGCCAACTATGGCGGCCGTTGGGATATTATCGAAGGCGTGAAAAAACTGGCTGAACAGGTTCAGGAAGGCTTACTGCGTCCTGACCAGATTACCGAAGAGAGCCTGACGTCGCAGCTCTGTATGCAGGAGCTGGCGCCAGTGGATTTAGTGATAAGGACCGGGGGAGAGCATCGGATTAGCAACTTCCTGCTGTGGCAGATTGCCTATGCTGAATTCTATTTTACCGATGTGCTCTGGCCGGATTTCGATGAACACGTTTTTGAAGGTGCACTGAATGCATTCTCTCTGCGGGAGCGTCGTTTTGGCGGCGCTGCACCAGGCGGCGCCTGAGCAATCTGGGGGTAACCTTTGCTGAAGTCTCGTCTGATTACCGCGTTAATTTTAATTCCGCTGGTAATAGCTGCACTGTTCTGGTTACCACCTGTGGGTTTCGCAATTACCACCATCATTATCTGTATGCTGGCCGCCTGGGAATGGGGTCAGCTGGCAGGGATGGCATCCCGTCAGCAGCGCGTCTGGCTGGCGGTTCTTTGTGGTCTCTTACTGGCCCTGATGCAGTTTACCCTGCCTCCTTATCAGCATGATGTGCATCTGCCGCAGGTGGCGACATCGCTCTGGGCGTCGCTGGTGTGGTGGGTCGTTGCGCTGCTGCTGGTTCTCTCCTATCCCGCTTCGGCCGCCTTCTGGCGCCATTCACGTCCGCTTCGCCTGCTGTTTGGTCTCTTAACCCTGGTGCCTTTTTTCTGGGGCATGATGGCGCTGCGTCAGTATCACTATGAAACCGATCACTTCGCCGGGGCCTGGTGGCTGCTGTTTGTCATGCTGCTGGTGTGGGGCGCGGATTCAGGGGCCTACATGTTTGGCAAGATGTTCGGCAAACACAAGCTGGCGCCAAAGGTCTCACCGGGTAAAACCTGGGAAGGTTTTCTGGGCGGTCTGGTCTCTTCCGCGCTGATTGCGCTGCTGTTCGCAACGCTGGCCCCTCTGACGGTGTCAGCTGGCACGCTGGTGGTCTGCGCGGTGATTGCGACGCTGGCGTCGGTGCTGGGTGATCTCACCGAAAGTATGTTCAAACGCGAAGCGGGCATCAAAGACAGCGGTAATCTGATCCCCGGTCACGGCGGGATTCTGGATCGCATTGATAGTCTGACTGCGGCAGTGCCGGTGTTTGCCTGTTTATTGCTGCTGGTGTTTCGCACCCTTTAAGGACAGGCAAAGATGTTGAGCATAATCTGGAGTTTTGTCGCCTTTATCGTTGCGCTGGGCGTGCTGATTACCGTCCATGAATTTGGCCATTTCTGGGTCGCCCGTCGCTGCGGCGTCAAAATTGAACGCTTTTCCATCGGTTTCGGTAAATCACTCTGGCGGCGTCGTGACCGCCAGGGCACCGAGTTTGTCATCGCGCTGATTCCCCTTGGCGGCTACGTGAAAATGCTCGACGAGCGTGTCGAGAGCGTGCCCGCCGAACTGCGTCATCAGGCTTTCAACAACAAAGCCGTCTGGCAGCGCGCTTCCATCATTGCGGCGGGTCCTGTCGCTAACTTCCTCTTTGCCATCTTTGCCTACTGGGTTGTGTTTATTCACGGCGTGCCGGGTGTGCGTCCGGTAATCGGTGAAATTTTAAACGGTTCGGTCGCGGCGGAAGCGCAAATTGCACCCGGTATGGAACTTAAGGCGGTTGACGGTATCGAAACGCCTGACTGGGATGCTGTGCGGATGGCGCTGGTGGGTAAAATCGGTGACAGCAGCACAACCCTGACGGTGGCACGATTTGGCGAGGACGCGACCCAGGAGAAACAGCTGGATTTGCGTAACTGGCAGTTTGAGCCAGACAAGCAGGATCCGGTTGTCGCGCTGGGCATCCGGCCACGTGGTCCGCAGATTGAGACCACACTGGCAGAAGTGCAGGCGAACTCGCCAGCCAGTGAAGCCGGTTTGCAAGCTGGCGACAGGATCGTTAAAGTCGATGGTCAGCCATTATCGCAGTGGCAGACTTTTGTCACGCAGGTCCGGGATAACCCGGGCAAAAGCATGGCGCTTGAGGTGGATCGCGGCGGTGATGCAATTACGCTGACCATGACGCCAGAAGCCAGATCGGGCAGCAAAGGCGAAGGATTTGCGGGTGTTATCCCGCGCATTGTCCCGCTGCCGGAAGAGTACAGAACGGTAAGACAGTATGGCGCGTTTGCGGCTATCGGTGAGGCCAGTGTAAAAACCTGGCAGCTGATGAAGCTTACCGTTTCTATGCTGGGCAAGTTAATCACGGGTGATGTGAAGCTGAACAACCTGAGCGGGCCAATCTCGATTGCGCAGGGTGCAGGGTTGTCAGCAGAGTATGGGTTGATTTACTACCTGATGTTCCTGGCGCTGATCAGCGTCAACCTGGGCATCATCAACCTGTTCCCATTGCCGGTTTTAGATGGTGGGCATCTGCTCTTCCTGGCGATCGAAAAGATCAAAGGTGGACCGGTGTCCGAGCGAGTTCAGGACTTTAGTTATCGCATCGGTTCGATTTTGCTGGTGCTGTTAATGGGGCTTGCACTTTTCAATGATTTCTCCCGTTTGTAACCGCTGGAACGCGAACATTCAGGGGATGTGTTAGGAAAACGCATAATAACGATGGCGATGAAAAAGTTGCTCATAGCGTCGCTGCTGTTTAGCAGCGCCACCGTTTACGGTGCAGACGATTTCGTGGTGAAGGATATTCATTTCGAAGGGCTGCAGCGAGTCGCCGTCGGCGCGGCTCTGCTGAGCATGCCAGTTCGGGTTGGCGATACGGTGAATGACGATGATGTCAGAAACACCATTCGCTCACTGTTCGCGACTGGCAACTTTGAGGATGTTCAGGTCCTGCGAGACGGTACAACGCTGATTGTCCAGGTCAAAGAACGTCCTACCATTGCCAGCATTACCTTCACCGGTAACAAAGCGGTGAAAGAGGATCAGCTGAAACAGAATCTGGAAGCCTCCGGTGTGCGTGTCGGCGAAGCGCTTGACCGCACCACGCTCTCTTCTATCGAAAAGGGCCTGGAGGATTTCTACTACAGCGTCGGTAAATATACGGCCAACGTGAAAGCGGTGGTCACGCCACTGCCGCGTAACCGTGTCGATCTGAAGCTGGTCTTTACGGAGGGTGTCTCTGCCAAAATTCAGCAGATCAACATCGTTGGTAACAAGGCGTTCAGTTCTGATGAACTGATCTCCCGCTTCCAGCTGCGCGATGAAGTGCCATGGTGGAACGTGGTCGGCGACCGTAAATACCAGAAACAGAAACTGGCCGGTGACCTCGAAACCCTGCGCAGCTTCTATCTGGATCGCGGCTATGCCCGCTTTAATATCGATTCGACCCAGGTCAGCCTGACGCCGGATAAAAAAGGCATCTACATCACGGTCAACATCACTGAAGGCGATCAGTACAAAATCGCCGGCGTGATCGTGAATGGCAGCATGGCAGGCCACTCAGCAGAGATTGAACATCTGACCAAAATTCCGGCAGGCGAGCTCTATAACGGCGCCAAAGTCACGAAGATGGAAGATGACATCAAGAAACTGCTGGGCCGCTACGGCTACGCCTATCCGCGCGTCGTGACACAGCCTGAAATCAACGATGCTGATAAGACTGTCAAACTGCACATCAACGTCGATGCCGGTAACCGCTACTACGTGCGTCACGTTCGCTTTGAAGGTAACGACACCTCAAAAGATGCGGTGCTGCGTCGTGAAATGCGTCAGATGGAAGGGGCCTGGCTGGGCAGCGACCTGGTCGAGCAGGGCAAAGAGCGTCTGAACCGCACCGGTTACTTTGAAAACGTCGATGTGGATACCCAGCGCGTGCCGGGTTCACCGGATCAGGTTGATGTGGTCTACAAGGTTAAAGAGCGCAACACCGGGACCTTCAACTTCGGCGTCGGTTACGGCACCGAGAGTGGCGTAAGCTTCCAGGTCGGGGTCACGCAGGATAACTGGCTGGGCACCGGTAATACCGTCGGCATCAGCGGTACCAAAAATGACTATCAGACCTATGCTGAGTTCTCGCTGACTGACCCTTACTTCACCGTAGATGGGGTGAGTCTGGGTGGTCGTCTGTTCTATAACGACTTTAAAGCGGACAATGCCGACCTCTCTGACTATACCAACAAGAGTTATGGTCTGGATGGCACGCTGGGCTTCCCGGTTAACGAAAACAACACACTGCGTGTCGGTCTGGGCTATGTCCACAACGACCTCTCCAACATGCAGCCGCAGGTGGCGATGTGGCGTTATCTGGATTCAGTCGGCAAGCCGCAGCAGCTGGATGATAAAGGCGAATTCTCTGCTGATGACTTCACCTTCAACTACGGCTGGACCTACAACACGCTGGACCGTGGCTTCTTCCCGACGGCGGGTAACCGCACCAACCTGAACGGTAAGGTGACGATTCCTGGCTCAGACAACAGCTTCTACAAGGCCACGCTGGATACCCAGCAGTATGTGCCGATTAACCAGGATCACACCTGGGTGCTGCTGGGTCGCGGCCGTGTGGGTTACGGCGATGGTCTCGGCGGCAAAGAGATGCCGTTCTATGAGAACTTCTACGCTGGTGGTTCCAGTACCGTTCGTGGCTTCCAGTCCAATACCATTGGTCCGAAGGCTGCCTACTACAATAACAACTCGTCGAATTGCCGCCTGGCCGATCCGGATGGCATCTGTAAGTCTGACGATGCGGTCGGCGGAAACGCCATGGCGATTGCCAGCCTTGAGCTGATCACGCCAACGCCGTTCCTGAGCGAGAAGTATGCCAACTCGGTACGTACCTCGGTGTTTGTCGATACCGGTACCGCATGGGATACCCACTGGGAAAACACGGCCGAAACTCGTGCGGCGGGCATTCCAGACTACAGCGATCCTAACAATATCCGCGTTTCAAGCGGTGTTGCGCTGCAGTGGATGTCACCGCTCGGCCCGTTGGTGTTCTCTTACGCCCAGCCGATAAAGAAAGTGGATGGAGACAAGTCAGAGCAGTTCCAGTTTAACATTGGTAAAACCTGGTAATGTTCTGAGCATGGATGCATAGCTGAAGTCTTGCTGCCGGACAGCGCAGGCTGTTCCGGGGCAAACACTGTGTCGCTGACACAAACGTTGATGGTAAGGAGTTTATAGTGAAAAAGTTGTTGTGTGCCGCAGGTCTGGGTCTTGCTTTAGCGGTTTCCGCTGGTGTTCAGGCTGCTGACAAAATTGCAGTGGTAAACGTGTCCAGCATTTTCCAACAGTTACCGCAACGTGCGACTGTTGCTAAACAGCTGGAAAATGAGTTCAAAGGCCGTGCAACTGAGCTGCAGAGCCAGGAACGCGATCTGCAAACTAAAATGCAGCGTTTACAGCGTGACGGCTCTACCATGAAGGCCAGCGAACGCAGCCGTATGGAAAAAGATGTCATGTCTCAGCGTGAAGCTTTCTCTTCAAAAGCCCAGGCCTTTGAGCAGGATAACCGCCGTCGTCAGATGGAAGAGCGTAACAAGCTGCTGAGCCGCATTCAGGACGCCGTGAAGAAAGTCGCTGACAGCGATGGTTACGATGTCGTGATCGACGCGAACGCGGTGGCTTATGCATCAAACGCAAAAGACATTACTGCTGACGTGCTGAAACAGGTTAAATAATTCATGGCATCTATTCGACTGGCTGATTTAGCCCAGCAGTTGGATGCAGAATTGCACGGAGATGGCGATATCGTCATCTCCGGCATTGCTTCTATGCAATCCGCCACAACTGGCCAAATCACATTTCTTGCAAACAGCCGTTACCGCGAGCAACTCGCCCTGATAAAGGCTTCAGCCGTGGTGCTGACGGAAGCGGATCTGGAGTGGTGCAATACGGCAGCGCTGGTGGTGAAAAATCCCTACCTGACCTATGCGCGTATGGCACAGATACTCGATACCACCCCCCAGCCCGCGCAGAATATCGCGCCCAGCGCGGTGATCGACCCTTCAGCCCGACTCGGCAATAACGTCGCGATTGGCGCTAACGCCGTAATCGAAGCGGATGTGGAGCTGGGCGACAACGTGGTGATCGGCGCAGGCTGCTTTGTGGGCAAAAAAACCCGCATCGGTCGCGGCACCCGTCTCTGGGCCAACGTCTCCGTTTATCATGAGATTCAGATCGGCCAGGATTGTCTGATTCAGTCAGGCACCGTCATCGGTTCTGATGGCTTCGGCTATGCCAACGATCGCGGTAACTGGGTGAAAATCCCGCAGTTAGGCGCGGTAATTATCGGCGATCGGGTGGAAATTGGTGCCTGCACTACCATCGATCGCGGTGCGCTGGATAACACTCTGATAGGCAATGGTGTTATCATAGACAACCAGTGCCAGATCGCTCACAACGTAGTTATTGGCGACAATACTGCGGTTGCAGGCGGTGTGATCATGGCGGGTAGTTTGAAAATTGGACGTTACTGTATGATTGGCGGTGCCAGCGTCATTAACGGCCATATGGAAATCTGTGACAAAGTCACCGTGACCGGTATGGGCATGGTCATGCGTCCTATCACAGAGCCTGGCGTCTATTCCTCAGGCATTCCGCTGCAACCCAACAAAACCTGGCGCAAAACTGCAGCGCTGGTGATGAACATCGATGACATGAGCAAACGCTTAAAAGCCATCGAGCGCAAGGTCGGCAAAGACGACTGACCGCCATCCCAAAACTGACCGGCTTTCATAATAAAAATGTTAAGCAGGGAAGCCCGGCGCCACAGAACCTATTTGCGGCCTGCGGAAGATCATTTTGATCTGTGCAGGCCGTGTTATTGATGTCATCAGATTTTTAGGACAGGAAGAGTATTTTGACTACTGAAACTCATACTCTGAAAATTGAAGAGATTTTAGAGCTGCTGCCGCACCGCTATCCGTTTCTGCTGGTAGACCGCGTGCTGGAATTTGAAGAGCACAAATACCTGCGTGCAGTGAAGAACGTTTCTGTTAACGAACCGTTTTTCCAGGGGCATTTCCCTGGTAAACCGATTTTTCCTGGCGTTCTTATCCTGGAAGCGATGGCGCAGGCCACCGGTATTCTGGCGTTTAAAAGCGTAGGTAAACTGGAGCCAGGTGAACTCTATTATTTTGCCGGTATCGACAACGCCCGCTTCAAGCGCCCTGTGGTACCAGGCGACCAGATGATCATGGAAGTCACTTTCGAGAAAACCCGCCGTGGTCTGACCCGCTTCAAAGGCGTGGCGACTGTCGACGGTAAAATCGTTTGTGAAGCGACCATGATGTGTGCCCGCAGCCGGGAGGCATAATTCGTGATTGATCCAACCGCCACTATCCATCCCAGTTCTGTCATCGAAGAGGGCGCGGTTATCGGCGCCCGCGTTCACATTGGCCCGTTTTGCTTTATTGGCGCGAATGTGGAGATCGGTGAAGGAACGGTACTGAAGTCACACGTTGTGGTGAACGGCCACACGCGTATCGGTAAAGATAACCAGATCTATCAGTTCGCCTCTATCGGCGAAGTGAACCAGGATCTGAAATATGCCGGTGAGCCAACACGGGTTGAAATCGGCGATCGCAACCGCATCCGTGAAAGCGTGACGATTCATCGCGGCACCACTCAGGGTGGCCATGTCACCACGGTGGGCAGCGATAATCTGCTGATGGTCAACGTTCATATTGCGCATGACTGCGTGATCGGCAACCGCTGTATCTTCGCCAACAACGCGACCCTGGGTGGTCACGTCACGGTCGATGATTTCGCCATTATTGGCGGCATGACAGCGGTGCATCAGTGGTGCACTATTGGTGCGCACGTGATGGTGGGTGGCTGTTCCGGCGTGGCGCAGGATGTGCCGCCTTACGTTATTGCGCAGGGCAACCATGCCACGCCGTTCGGGATCAACATTGAAGGCCTCAAGCGTCGCGGCTTCAGCAAAGAGTCGTTGCACGCGATCCGCAACGCCTACAAGTTGCTCTATCGCAGCGGCAGAACGCTGGAGGAAGTGAAGCCGGAGATTGAAGCGCTTGCGCAGCAGCATAGCGAAGTGCAGCCTTTCTACGATTTCTTTGCCCGTTCAACCCGTGGATTAATTCGTTAATTCATGTCAGCGCGTCCTCTAACGATTGCCCTGGTCGCCGGAGAAACCTCCGGCGATATTCTTGGTGCAGGTCTGATTCGAGCCCTGAAAGCGCGCCATCCCGACGCGCGTTTTGTCGGCGTAGCCGGTCCGCTGATGCAGGCGGAAGGGTGTGAAGCCTGGTATGAGATGGAAGAGCTGGCGGTCATGGGCATTGTGGAGGTGCTGGGACGTCTGCGCCGTCTGCTGACGATCCGCCGCGATCTCACCCGGCGCTTTACCGAACTCCAGCCCGATGTGTTTGTCGGGATCGATGCGCCTGACTTCAATATTACGCTGGAAGGTAACCTGAAACGCGCCGGTATCCGTACTATTCACTACGTCAGTCCCTCAGTCTGGGCCTGGCGTCAGAAGCGCGTCTTCAAGATTGGTCGTAACACCAATCTGGTGCTGGCCTTCCTGCCGTTTGAAAAAGCGTTCTACGATCGCTTCAATGTTCCCTGCCGTTTTATCGGTCACACCATGGCGGATGCGATGCCGCTGCACCCTGACAAACAGGCTGCGCGTCGTCACCTGGGGATTGCCGATGATGCGCTCTGTCTGGCCCTGCTGCCCGGCAGTCGTGGCGCAGAAGTTGACATGCTCAGCGCCGATTTTCTCAAAACGGCCCGGTTACTGCGCCGTCACTATCCGGCGCTGGAAATCGTCGTTCCGCTGGTAAACGCCCGCCGGCGCGAACAGTTTGAGAAGATAAAAGCCGAAACGGCTCCCGACCTTCCTGTGCATCTGCTGGATGGTCAGGGACGCGAGGCGATGATCGCGAGTGATGCCGCACTTCTGGCATCGGGCACTGCTGCGCTGGAGTGCATGCTGGCAAAATGCCCGATGGTGGTGGGGTATCGTATGAAACCGGCGACCTTCTGGCTGGCAAAACGGCTGGTGAAGACCCCCTATGTTTCGCTGCCCAACCTGCTGGCAGGGCGGGAACTGGTGAAAGAGTTACTGCAGGATGAGTGTCAGCCCGAAGCCCTGGCCGCGGCGTTAGATCCGCTGCTGCATGCCGGGCCTGAGCGCGAAACCCTGCTGCAGACGTTCAATGAATTACATCAACAGATCCGCTGGAACGCCGATGAACAGGCGGCGGATGCGGTACTGGAGCTGGTGAATGCCTGATTTTATCTATCCTGCCGCCACGCTGATTGCCGGTGTGGATGAAGTCGGGCGCGGCCCGCTGGTTGGCGCGGTCGTTACGGCGGCGGTGATCCTCGATCCGGCCAACCCGATTACCGGGCTGGCGGACTCGAAGAAGCTGTCGGAAAAACGCCGGCTGGCCCTGTTTGACGAAATTAAAGAGAAGGCGCTGGCGTGGAGCCTGGGCCGGGCAGAACCGGAAGAGATTGACCAGCTGAATATCCTGCATGCGACTATGCTGGCGATGCAGCGTGCGGTTGCTGGCCTCTGCGTTCAGCCTGACTATGTGCTGATCGACGGTAATCGCTGCCCGGCGCTGCCGATGCCGTCGCAGGCGGTAGTCAAAGGGGACAGTCTGGTCGCTGAGATCAGCGCCGCTTCTATCATTGCCAAGGTCTCCCGCGACCGTGAAATGGCTGAACTCGATCTGCTGTTCCCGCAATATGGCTTTGCACAGCACAAAGGCTATCCGACGGCGCTGCACATGGAAAAACTGACGCAGTATGGCGCGACCCCGCACCACCGTCGCAGTTTTGCTCCTGTCCGCAACGCGCTGATCGATGCGGACGTACTGGCCGCCAGCCAGCCCCATACGCTTTAATAGCCTGACGCTGTTTTAACCGGAAACTGATATGGCTGAACCCCGTTTTATACATCTGCGCGTCCACAGTGACTATTCGATGGTTGATGGCCTGGCGAAAACCGGGCCGCTGATCAAAAAGGCGGCTGCGCTCGGCATGCCCGCGATTGCGATCACCGACTTCACTAACCTGTGTGGCCTGGTGAAATTCTACGGTGGGGCGCACGGCGCAGGGATAAAACCGGTTATTGGTGCCGATTTTAAGGTCGCCAGCGAGCTGATGGGGGATGAACTCACGCAGCTGACCGTGCTGGCGGCGAACAATACCGGCTATCAGAACCTGACGCTGCTGATCTCCCGCGCCTATCAGCGTGGCTATGGCGTGGACGGGCCGATTATCGATCGCGACTGGCTGATGGAATTGCAGGAAGGGTTAATCCTGCTGTCAGGCGGACGCCGCGGAGATGTCGGCCGCAGCCTGCTGCGTGGTAACAGCGCGCTGGTTTCACAGTGCCTCTCTTTTTATCAGCAGCATTTCCCTGACAGATACTATCTGGAACTGATTCGCACCGGCCGGCCGGATGAAGAGAGCTACCTGCACGCGGCGGTGGAGCTGGCGATTGCCGAAGGCATTCCGGTGGTCGCGACCAACGAAGTCTGCTTTATCAATGAAGAGGATTTCGACGCGCATGAAATCCGCGTGGCCATCCATGACGGCTATACGCTGGATGACCCCAAGCGTCCGCGCAACTACAGTCCTCAGCAATATATGCGCAGCGAAGCGGAGATGTGCGAGCTCTTCTCGGACATCCCGGAAGCGCTGGAAAACAGCGTAGAGATTGCTAAGCGTTGTAACGTCACGGTCCGGCTGGGCGAATACTTCCTGCCGCAGTTCCCGACCGGTGATATGACCACGGAAGATTATCTGGTCGCGAAATCCCGCGAGGGGCTGGAAGAGCGTCTGGTGTTCCTGTTCCCGGACGAAGCTGAGCGGCTGCAGAAACGCCCGGAATATGATGAGCGTCTGGAGGTTGAACTCAACGTAATCAACCAGATGGGCTTCCCGGGCTACTTCCTGATCGTGATGGAGTTCATCCAGTGGTCCAAGGATAATGGCGTGCCGGTCGGGCCGGGTCGTGGTTCCGGTGCCGGTTCGCTGGTGGCCTATGCGCTGAAAATTACCGATATCGATCCGCTGGAGTTTGACCTGCTGTTCGAACGTTTCCTGAACCCGGAACGTGTCTCAATGCCCGACTTTGACGTCGATTTCTGCATGGAGAAGCGTGACCAGGTGATTGAACACGTCGCGGACATGTACGGGCGCGAAGCGGTTTCACAGATCATCACTTTCGGCACCATGGCGGCGAAAGCGGTTATCCGCGACGTTGGCCGCGTGCTGGGTCATCCCTACGGTTTCGTTGATCGCATTTCCAAACTGATCCCGCCCGATCCCGGCATGACGCTGGAAAAAGCCTTTATTGCTGAACCGCAGCTGCCGGCCATGTATGAGGCGGATGAAGAGGTCAAAGCGCTGATCGACATGGCGCGTAAGCTGGAAGGGGTCACGCGTAACGCCGGTAAACATGCGGGTGGCGTAGTCATCGCGCCAACGAAGATCACCGATTTTGCGCCGCTCTACTGCGATGAGCACGGCCAGTTCCCGGTGACCCAGTTCGATAAAAATGATGTGGAATATGCCGGCCTGGTGAAGTTCGACTTCCTGGGGCTGAGAACGCTGACCATCATCGACTGGGCGCTGAAGATGATCAACCCGCGCCGGGAAAAGCAGGGGCTGGAGCCGATCGACATCGCCTCTATCCCGCTGGATGACAAGAAAAGCTTCGATATGCTGCAGCGCTCGGAAACGACCGCGGTATTCCAGCTTGAATCGCGCGGCATGAAGGATCTGATTAAGCGTCTGAAGCCCGACTGCTTTGAAGATATGATCGCACTGGTGGCGCTGTTCCGTCCGGGGCCGCTGCAGTCCGGCATGGTGGATAACTTCATCGACCGTAAGCATGGTCGTGAAGCGATCTCCTATCCCGATATCCAGTGGCAGCATGAAAGCCTGAAACCAGTGCTGGAGCCGACATACGGCATCATTCTCTATCAGGAACAGGTGATGCAGATCGCCCAGGTCCTCTCCGGTTACACCCTGGGTGGCGCAGATATGCTGCGTCGCGCCATGGGGAAAAAGAAACCGGAAGAGATGGCCAAGCAGCGTTCCGTTTTCCGTGACGGTGCAGAAAGCATGGGCATCGACGGCGAACTGTCGATGAAGATCTTCGATCTGGTAGAAAAATTTGCAGGCTATGGCTTTAACAAGTCACACTCTGCGGCCTATGCACTGGTCTCTTACCAGACGCTGTGGCTGAAAGCGCACTATCCGGCAGAGTTTATGGCCGCGGTAATGACCGCCGATATGGATAACACCGAGAAGGTGGTAGGCCTGGTCGATGAGTGCTGGCGGATGGGACTGAAGGTGCTGCCGCCCGATATTAACTCCGGCCTCTATCCCTTCCATGTGAATGACGCAGGTGAAATTGTTTACGGTATCGGTGCGATAAAAGGGGTCGGTGAAGGCCCGATCGAAGCGATCATTGACGCCCGAAACGAAGGCGGTTACTTCCGCGAGCTGTTTGATCTCTGCGCCCGAACCGACACCAAAAAGATCAACCGTCGGGTGATGGAAAAACTGATCATGTCCGGGGCCTTCGATCGCCTGGGGCCGCATCGCGCCGCGCTGATGAGTGCGCTCGGCGACGCGTTAAAAGCGGCCGATCAGCACGCGAAGGCGGAGGCGATTGGCCAGGCAGATATGTTTGGCGTGCTGGCGGAAGAGCCGGAGCAGGTAGAGAAATCGTACGCCAGCGTCACGCGATGGCCGGAGCAGGTGCAGCTGGATGGCGAACGGGAAACCCTGGGGCTCTACCTGACCGGGCACCCGATTAATCAGTATCTGAAAGAAATTGAGCGTTACGTTGGCGGGGTGCGGCTGAAAGATATGCATCCAACCGACCGGGGGAAAATTACCGTGGCGGCCGGTCTGGTGATCGCTGCACGGGTAATGGTCACCAAACGCGGCAACCGAATTGGTATCTGTACTCTGGACGATCGTTCTGGTCGTCTTGAGGTGATGTTATTTACCGATGCGTTAGATAAATACCAGCAGCTGCTGGAGAAAGACCGAATCCTGATCGTCAGTGGACAGGTCAGCTTTGATGACTTCAGTGGTGGCCTTAAAATGACCGCTCGTGAAGTTATGGACATCGACGAAGCTCGCGAAAAATACGCGCGCGGACTTGCTATCTCGCTGACGGACAGGCAAATTGATGACCAGCTATTAAACCGACTCCGTCAGTCCCTGGAACCTCATCGATCAGGGACGATTCCGGTGCATCTCTACTATCAGAGAGCCGACGCGCGAGCGAAGCTGCGCTTTGGAGCAGCGTGGCGAATTTCGCCCAGCGATCGTTTACTTAACGATCTGCGCTCGTTGATCGGATCGGAGCAGGTGGAACTGGAGTTTGACTAGAACAGGAACATTATGAGTCTTAATTACCTGGATTTTGAACAGCCAATTGCAGAACTCGAAGCGAAGATTGATTCGCTGACTTCAATTGGTCGTCAGGATGATAAACACGTTAATCTGGATGAAGAAGTTCAGCGCCTGCGCGAGAAGAGCGTTGAGCTGACCCGTAAAATCTTCGCCGATTTAGGCGCATGGCAGATCGCTCAACTGGCGCGCCATCCTTTGCGTCCTTATACCTTTGACTACGTCCGCAACGCGTTCGACGATTTCGATGAGCTGGCGGGCGACCGTGCTTATGCGGATGACAAAGCGATTGTTGGCGGTATTGCGCGTCTGGATGGACGTCCGGTGATGATCATCGGGCACCAGAAAGGCCGTGAAACCAAAGAGAAAATTCGCCGTAACTTCGGCATGCCAGCACCGGAAGGCTATCGCAAAGCGCTGCGCCTGATGGAGATGGCTGAGCGCTTCAAAATGCCTGTCATCACCTTCATCGACACCCCGGGTGCTTATCCGGGTGTGGGCGCGGAAGAGCGCGGGCAGTCTGAAGCGATTGCGCGCAACCTGCGTGAAATGTCTGGCCTGAAAGTACCGGTCATCTGTACGGTCATCGGTGAAGGCGGTTCAGGTGGTGCACTGGCCATCGGCGTGGGCGATAAAGTGAATATGCTGCAGTACAGCACCTATTCCGTTATCTCGCCGGAAGGCTGTGCCTCTATTCTGTGGAAAAGTGCAGATAAAGCGCCGCTGGCTGCGGAAGCGATGGGCATTACCGCTCACCGTCTGAAAGAGCTGAAGCTGATTGACTCCGTAATCCCGGAGCCGCTGGGTGGCGCGCATCGCCGTCCGGTCGACATGGCGCAGTCTCTGAAGCAGCAGCTGCTGGCCGATCTGGCCGAACTCGATGGGTTAAGCACTGAAGAGTTGCTGGACCGTCGTTATCAGCGCCTGATGAGCTACGGCTACGCCTGATAAGTGCACTTCCATAAAAGCGGACTCCGGTCCGCTTTTTTTATGCCTGTACTTTCCCTCCCCATGCTCACTCGCCGCTTTCAGTTTCCTCCTGGCTCCGCCTCGCTACACCTTACGGGGGTTAGCGGTTATGCTTGACCGGTTCCACCACAATCAGGGAGACAGGCATTGAATATTCTGGCGATCATGGGCGCGCACGGCGTGTTTTACAAAGATGAACCGTTACGCGAACTCGACGCGGCGTTAAATCTGCAGGGCTTCCAGCTGCTTTACCCGAAAAACAGTGACGATCTGCTGAAACTGATCGAACACAACCCGCGTATCAGCGGCGTTATCTTCGACTGGGATGCGCACAACAGTCCCGAACTGTGCGGAGAGATTAATCAGCTAAACGAATACCTGCCTCTGTATGCCTTTATCAATACCCACTCGCAGATGGATATCAGTATCAATGAGATGCGTATGCCGCTGCACTTTTTTGAGTATGCGCTGAATGCCGCCGAGGATATCGCGCTGCACATCCGGCAATACACGGATGACTATCTTGACCACATTACGCCGCCGCTGACCAAGGCGCTGTTCACCTATGTGAAAGAGGGCAAGTACACCTTCTGCACGCCGGGACATATGGCGGGCACCGCGTTTCAGAAGAGCCCGGTCGGCTGTCTGTTCTACGACTTCTTCGGGGCTAACACCCTGAAATCAGACATCTCGATTTCGGTAACCGAGCTGGGTTCGCTGCTTGACCACACCGGGCCGCACCTGGAAGCGGAAGAGTATATCGCGCGCACCTTCGGCGCCGAGCAGAGTTACATGGTGACCAACGGCACCTCGACCTCGAATAAGATTGTCGGGATGTATGCCGCTCCGGCGGGCAGCACCGTGCTGATCGATCGCAACTGCCACAAATCGCTGACTCATCTGCTGATGATGAGCGATCTGATCCCGATCTGGCTGAAGCCGACCCGCAATGCGCTGGGGATCCTTGGCGGCATCCCGAAGCAGGAGTTCACCCGCGACGCGATAGCGCATAAAGTGGCATCGACTGACAGAGCCACCTGGCCGGTGCATGCGGTCATTACTAACTCCACCTATGACGGGCTGCTCTACAACACCCAGTACATTAAAGAGACGCTGGCTGTGCCGTCGATTCATTTCGACTCCGCCTGGGTGCCTTACACCAATTTCCACCCGATTTATGCGGGCAAAAGCGGCATGAGCGGAGACCGCATTCCGGGCAAGGTGGTCTATGAAACGCAGTCGACCCATAAACTGCTGGCGGCGTTCTCTCAGGCATCCATGATCCACATTAAAGGCGACTACGACGAGCAGACGTTTAACGAAGCCTACATGATGCACACCACCACCTCGCCTAACTACGCCATCGTCTCCTCTATTGAAACCGCTGCCGCCATGCTGCGCGGCAATCCGGGTAAGCGTTTGATCAATCGCTCGGTCGAACGCGCGCTTCATTTCCGCCGCGAGATCCAGCGGCTGCGCGAAGAGTCTGACAGCTGGTTCTTTGATATCTGGCAGCCGGAACAGGTTGATGAAGCGCAGTGCTGGCCGATCCAGCCGGGCGACGAAGCGTGGCATGGATTCACGCAGGCCGATCGCGATCACATGTATCTCGATCCGATCAAGGTGACGATCCTGACGCCGGGCATGAGCGAGCTGGGGGAGATGGCGGAAGAGGGGATCCCGGCGGCGCTGGTGGCGAAGTTTCTGGATGAGCGCGGCATCGTGGTGGAGAAAACCGGCCCCTATAACCTGCTGTTCCTGTTCAGTATCGGCATCGATAAAACCAAGGCGATGAGCGTGCTGCGCGGGCTGACCGAATTTAAACGCGCCTACGATCTGAATCTGCGGGTGAAAAACATGCTGCCGGATCTCTACGCAGAGGATCCCGACTTCTATCGCAACATGCGTATTCAGACCCTGGCGCAGGGGATCCATCAGCTGATCCGCCATCATGATCTGCCGCGTCTGATGCTGCAGGCATTCGACGTGCTGCCTGAAATGAAGATGACACCGCATCAGGCGTTTCAGCAGCAGGTGAAGGGCAACATCGAAACGGTGGATATCAGTGAGCTGGTCGGGCGGGTTTCGGCCAACATGATCCTGCCCTATCCGCCGGGTGTTCCCCTGGTGATGCCGGGAGAGATGATCAC
This sequence comes from Pantoea sp. ARC270, assembly GCF_003236725.1. Classification (NCBI taxonomy): domain Bacteria; kingdom Pseudomonadati; phylum Pseudomonadota; class Gammaproteobacteria; order Enterobacterales; family Erwiniaceae; genus Pantoea; species Pantoea sp. ARC270. The sequence goes on along the minus strand of NZ_PUGA01000030.1, from coordinate 10,642 downwards.
TGAGAAGAGTCGTGCGGTGCTCGATTTCCTGCTGATGCTTTGCAGCATTGGCCGGCACTATCCGGGGTTTGAAACCGACATTCACGGTGCCAGCCTGACGGAAGAGGGCGAATACCGTGTGCGCGTGCTGAAAAACGACCCGGCATAAAATTTTAAATCTTATCAGCGGCAGGATGCCTGACTCAGGCATCCTGCCCGAATCAGGATATTCAACATGTTGCAGTTAAACGCTATTCACCACATCGCCATCATCGCCTCTGACTATCCGCGCAGCAAAGCCTTCTATTGCGATGTGCTGGGCTTTCGACTGATGGGCGAAGTTTACCGCGAAGCGCGCGACTCCTGGAAAGGCGATCTCGCATTAGGAGACCGCTATACCATTGAGCTTTTCTCGTTTCCCGAACCCCCTGCACGGGTCAGTCACCCTGAGGCGTGCGGCCTGCGCCATCTGGCCTTTACCGTGCCGGATGTGGCCGCAGCGGTGGCGACGCTGGCTGAGAAAGGTGTGATCTGCGAGCCGATTCGCATTGATGAACTCACCGGTAAAGCCTGTACTTTCTTTGCCGACCCGGATGGTTTGCCGCTGGAGCTCTATCAGGCGTAAACTAGCGCGCTCGGCGGGCGACATTCAGTGGCCCGATATTCTGGATTCTGCGATGTCTTTGCCCGCTTTTGACTCACTGCTGCAACCGGACGCTGCCCTGGTGGTCGCGTTCAGCGGCGGACTTGACTCCACCGTGCTGCTGCATCAGCTTCGTGACTGGCAGCAGCAGCATCCTCAGTCGCGTCTGCGGGCGCTGCATGTTCACCACGGACTCAGCCCGAATGCTGACCGCTGGGCGGCCCACTGCCAGGCGATATGCGAACAGTGGCAGCTGACGTGTGGCGTGCTGCACGTCACCGTTGACGGCAGTGAAAAGGGCATTGAAGCGGCGGCACGCACCGCCCGTTATCAGGCGCTGGGCGCGGCGCTGCAGCCGGGCGAACAACTACTGACGGCGCAGCATCTCGACGATCAGTGTGAAACCTTTATGCTGGCGCTGAAGCGCGGCAGCGGTCCGGCCGGGCTGGCAGCCATGCCCGCAGTGCGCAGGCTGGGTTCCCATCGGCTGTTACGTCCTCTGCTTAATCAGTCACGACAGTCGCTTGAAGCCTATGCTCATGCCCATCAGCTGGTGTGGATCGAAGACGAGAGTAATCAGGATCTGCGCTACGACCGTAACTTTCTGCGTCAGCGGCTGCTGCCTGAACTCTCTCAGCGCTGGCCCCACTTTGCCGAGGCGACCGCCCGAAGCGCAGCCCTGTGCAGTGAGCAGGAGCAGCTGCTGGATGAACTTCTTGCCGGAGAGCTGGCTGAGCGCGTCCAGCCGGATGGCAGTCTGCACTTTCCGCCGCTGATGACGATGAGTGAGCCGCGCGCTAACGCCTTACTGCGTCGCTGGATCGCCGGGCAGGGCGGAGCGATGCCCTCCCGCGACGCGCTGCAGCGCATCCGCTATGAGGTGATGGCGAGTCGTGAGGATGCGCAGCCTCGTCTGCGATTCGGACAGGCGGAACTGCGGCGATACCGGCAGCAGCTCTACTGGCTGCCGGTGCGCAGTTCGCTGCGCGATACGGTGCTGACGTGGCCCGAACGCTGCCAGCCGCTGACGCTGCCGCAAAGCCTCGGCACGCTGCGTGCCAGCCAGGCGCAGAGCCTGTTGCGCCATCCGCAGCCCGATGAGCAGGTCAGCGTGCGATTTCACGCGCAGGGCCAGGTGCATCTGGTGGGGCGGGAAGGCGGACGGGAGATGAAGAAGCTCTGGCAGGCACTGCATATTCCTCCATGGCAGCGCGAGCGGCTGCCGCTAATTTTTTATAATCAGACGCTGGTCTGTGTTCCGGATCTCTTTATCACCCGGGAGGGTGCGGCATGCGATGAGCAGGGCTGGCAGATTGTCTGGGACAGGGCCACCTGCACAGGAGCTGAACAATGAAAACGTGGCTGATCGGCGCCCTGATGGCCGCTTTATTACCGGCCTGGGCCGCTGGCGATGCGCAGCGTGGCGCAGAGAAAGCGGGCAGCTGTATGGCCTGTCATGGCGCGGAAGGCAAAGCGACCGTGCCGCTTTATCCCAGTCTGGCCGGGCAGCACGCCCCATATCTTGAACATGCGCTGCAGGCTTATAAAAAGGGCGAGCGCAGTGGCGGTCAGGCTGAGGTCATGAAGGCGTTTGTTGCGGGATTAAGTGATGACGATATGGCGGATCTGGCGGCGTATTACAGTTCGCTGCAGCCCTGAGTGTGACAGGGGCGGGGATGTCCCGCCCGGAAGGAGTGAATTACTCTGCGCTGACAACCACCGTGCCCAGCTCAGGATGGGTAAAGCTGGCGATGTGGTCGAGACGTAACTCGCGATGTTCACCAGAGAGATCGATAGCCAGATATTCCACGTTCTTACGTGAAAAAATCTCTTTCGCCTTTGCCTTCAGCTGCTCGCCATCTTTCATGTCCAGTGACAGCATCCAGTTTTTCTGACAGGCGAGTTCCAGGTTATCGTAATCATCGCAATTGATGGGGTGGTACGCTTCATTAATCAACATAGTCGCTCACCAATAAGTTAGCAGCGGCGTAGGCCGCCTGTTCCCTGACAGAAGAGTTTAGCTCACTATTTGCGGCAATATCATCAAGTGCCTTCAATGCGCAGCCAATCGCATCCGGTATGTAACCTAAATCTCCGCTACCGATTTCGGCATATTTGCGGCGAACTAACTCACAATAATTTTGCACATGATCCTCCTCGGCAGAGCGTAGATACTCTGATTAACTGGCGACTATACCATAGCCATTTACAGGAAATCAGCCTGCGTAAAGCAGGAACAGCACGTAAAACACTGCTAAAGTGACAGATTCCGCTGGCTGCCGCGCAACGCGGGATCGCACAAAAGGTTAAGTTGATGAACAGGTTATCAGAGGTAAAGGTCATGAAGCAGGGGAGAGGAGAGCGATGATTATGCTGTCCCGTTCGGTTGAGATCCCGGACAGTGAGATTGAGCTGACGGCGATACGCGCTCAGGGAGCGGGTGGGCAACATGTCAATAAAGCCAGCACGGCTATCCATCTGCGTTTTGACATTGCCGCCTCTTCACTGCCTGCCTTCTATAAAGAGCGGCTGCTTACCGCCAGCCATCATCTGATCACTGCTGAAGGTGTCGTGGTGATCAAGGCGCAGGAGTACCGCAGTCAGGAGATGAATCGCGAAGCCGCGCTGCAACGGCTGCTCAATCTGATCCGCGAACTGAGCACGGTCGAAAAAGTGCGTCGCGCCACGCGGCCGACCCGCGCGTCAAAAGAGCGACGACTGGAAGGAAAAGCGCGCCGCAGCAGTACCAAAGCGATGCGCGGCAGAGTGCAATAAAAAACGCCCCGCAGGCGGGGCGTTTGAGTGCTTATACCTTGAGGGGCGGGCCGCGAAGAGTTCCAGCCCGCGCTGAGAGCTTACTTATTCAGCGCCTTCAGCAGGAAATCGACGATCTCATCCTGCTTAATCATCTGCTTCTCACCGGCACGACGTGATTTGTACTCAATCTCCTGATTATCGAGATTGCGATCGCCAATGACGATGGTGTGTGGCACACCGATCAGTTCCATATCAGCGAACATCACGCCCGGACGCTCTTTACGGTCATCCAGAATCACGTCGACGCCTTTCGCGCGCAGTGTGGCATACAGCTCTTCCGCCAGCTCTTTCACCCGGAAGGATTTCTGCATATTCATGGGCAGAATCGCGACCTCAAACGGAGCCAGTGCCGCCGGCCAGATGATGCCGCGCTCGTCATGGTTCTGCTCGATCGCCGCGGCGACAACACGGGTGATGCCGATACCGTAGCAGCCCATGCTCATTATCTGGTTGCGGCCATCTTCGCCCTGAACAGAGGCTTTCAGCGCGTCCGAATATTTCGTGCCGAGCTGGAAAATGTGACCCACTTCGATGCCGCGCTTAATCTGCAGCGTGCCTTTGCCATCCGGGCTCAGATCGCCTTCAACCACGTTACGGATATCCGCAACGCTGGCCAGCGGCAGATCGCGCTCCCAGTTAATGCCGAAGTAGTGCTTACCATCGACGTTAGCACCGGCGCTGAAGTCACTCATCTTCGCGACGGTACGGTCTGCGATGATCGGCATCTGCAGGCCGACCGGCCCGATTGAACCCGGACCTGCACCCACTGCCGCGCGAATCTCTTCTTCAGTCGCGAAGACCAGCGGTGACGCCACGATAGCTGACTTCTCTGCTTTGATTTCGTTCAGCTGATGATCGCCACGAACCAGCAGGGCAACCAGCGCATGACCGCTCTCTTCCGCGCCTTTAACAATCAGCGTTTTCACGGTTTTCTCAACCGGCACATCAAATTGCTCAACCAGCTCCGCGATGGTTTTTGCGTCTGGCGTCTCAACCAGCTGCATTGCCTGCGACGGCGCAGCGCGTTCACCGGCCGGTGCGACGGCTTCGGCCAGCTCGATGTTGGCGGCGTAATCAGAATCGGTTGAGAAGATCACATCGTCTTCACCACTCTGGGCCAGCACCTGGAACTCGTGTGATGCACTGCCACCAATAGAGCCGGTGTCGGCCTGTACGGCACGGAAATCCAGGCCCATACGGCTGAAGATCTGGCTGTAGGCGCGGTACATCGCATCATAGGTTTCCTGCAGCGATTCCTGCGACACGTGGAAAGAGTAGGCATCTTTCATGGTGAATTCGCGCGAACGCATCACGCCAAAGCGCGGACGCACTTCGTCACGGAATTTGGTCTGGATCTGATAGAGGTTCAGTGGCAGCTGCTTATAAGAGCTCAGCTCATTACGGATCAGGTCGGTGACCACCTCTTCATGCGTCGGACCCAGCACAAACGGACGTTCGTGGCGGTCGGCAATACGTAACAGCTCCGGGCCATACTCCTCCCAGCGACCGCTCTCCTGCCACAGGTCGGCAGGCTGCACGACCGGCATTAAAATCTCAACCGCACCCGCGTTGTTCATCTCTTCGCGCACGATGTTTTCGACTTTTTTCAGCACGCGAACCCCGGTCGGCAACCAGGTGTACAAGCCAGAAGCCAGTTTGCGGATCATACCGGCGCGCAGCATCAGCTGGTGGCTGATCACTTCGGCGTCGGAAGGCGTCTCTTTCTGAGTAGAGAGCAGATATTGAGTAGTACGCATTGATTACGGTTCCAGTTGATCGGAAAGTCACAGACAGAAATTTGCTGGCGGCTAGTGTACCAGTGAGATCACTGGCTCAAAAGCGGGTTTTAACGCGGGTCGATAGCGATCACTTCTGTCCCGGCATCGTCAATGCGCCAGCGTACATTAAAATCCATCAGCCAGGCCGCATATTCCCGCTCCTCTGCCTGGCCCTGACGGTAAGCGGGACGGGGATCCTGCGCCAGCACGTCACGGATAAAACGCGCCAGATGGGGATAGCGGGCATGCTGTTGCAGCTGCTCCTGCGCCAGCGCGGAGAAGCGCACCGGCATCGTGGCCGCCGGTGCTGCCTGGGCAAATCCCGCCCGGGCTTCGGGCAGCGCTTCGGCAAAAGGCAGATAGGGTTTGATATCCACGATGGGGGTGCCATCGACCAGATCCAGACTGCCAAGCTGCAGGATCACCTGCTGCTTCTCAAGCCTGATCTCTTTCAGCTCGACCAGCGACATGCCAATCGGGTTGGGACGAAACGTTGAACGGGTTGCAAAGACACCCATGCGCGCATTGCCGCCCAGTCGGGGAGGGCGAACCGTGGGACGCCAGCCGCCTGCCATCGTCTGATGAAAGACAAACAGCAGCCAGAGGTGACTGAACGCTTCCAGTCCGCGAACCGCTTCCGGCTGATTGTACGGGGGCAGCAGGTGCAGTTCTCCGCCGCCATCCTGCACCAGGCCTGGCTGACGCGGCACGGCAAACTTCTCTTTCCACGGCGAGCGGATGACCCCAATCTGCGCAAAGGTGAATTCACTCATTGATTGCTGACTTTCAATGCCGAGCCCTGACACACTGCCTGACGGTAGCACCCTGGCGTACCCGTCACGATTTCACACTTGTGCAGCAGCACCGCATTGGCTTTCATCTGTGACGCCCGGATCTGCAGACGTTTACGGGCCGTGGCGATGTTAGCGGGCGAGTTCTGATTGCTGATCTGGCAATCTTCAGCAGAGACCTCACCCAGATCGCGGAACGGTTTGCTGACCAGATCGGCAGCATCCGTGTAGAGCTTAACCGGTGCGGGGCGGGCAGCGGGTTTGCGGGTCGGTTCAGTGGAGTGCTGCGGCCTGGACGGTGCGCTGGTTATCGGGTGATACTCATGAACACACCCTGTCAGCATCAATGCTAACAAGCCGAGCGGTAAAAAACGCATGGCAACATCCTCAGGTTTCCAAAAGTGGCGTTATTGAAACAAGGACAGGAATAAATAACAAGTCGGGCAGGGCAGGCTGTAACAGAAAGGGCGGCATAGCGCCGCCCCCGGGGAGAATGTCGGCTGACTTACCAGCCTTTAACTGCACCGCCGTTAAAGACTTTGTTGGCGGCTTCGTTAACTTCGTCAGACTGGTAAGCCTGAACGAACTTCTTCACGTTTTCCGCATCTTTGTTATCTTCGCGCGCGACAATCAGGTTCACATAAGGTGAATCTTTATCTTCGACGAAAATCCCATCTTTAGTCGGGGTCAGGCCGATCTGGCTGGCATAGGTGGTATTGATGACCGCCAGGGCGATCTGCTGATCGTCCAGTGAGCGGGGCAGCTGTGGCGCTTCCAGCTCAACAATTTTCAGATGCTTTGGATTCTCAGTGATATCCAGCGAGGTTGGCAGCAGGCCTGTGCCCTCTTTCAGTTTAATCAGGCCGGCTTTCTGCAGCAGCAGCAGCGAACGTCCCAGGTTAGTCGGATCGTTTGGAATCGCGATCTGAGCGCCATCCTGTAACTCATCCAGCGATTTGATCTTTTTCGAGTAGCCTGCAATCGGGTAAACGAAAGAGTTGCCGACGGAAACCAGTTTGTAGCCACGATCTTTGATCTGCTGATCCAGATAAGGTTTGTGCTGGAAGGCGTTAACGTCGATATCGCCTTTGCTCAGTGCCTCATTCGGCAGAACGTAATCGTTGAAGGTAACCAGCTCAACGTCCAGACCATACTTCTCTTTCGCGACTTTCTGCGCGGCTTCAGCAACCTGCTGTTCAGCGCCGACAATCACGCCCACTTTGATGTGGTTCGCATCTTTCTCTTTTTGATCGCATCCTGCCAGCGCAATCGCGCCAATCAGTGCACCCACAGCGGCAATTTTTTTGAATTTGAAAGACATATCCTTTCCTTAATAATGTGATATTGCTGGCTTACTTATGGGACACAGCACGTACGATGCGGTCGCCACAGAACTGAATGAGATACACCAAAACCACTAACAACACCAATACCGTATTCATCACGGTGGCGTTATATCCGATATAACCATACTGATAACCGATCTGGCCCAGACCACCGGCACCGACCGCGCCACCCATGGCAGAGTAACCTACCAGGGTAATCAGGGTGATCGTCGCGGCGTTTACCAGACCCGGCATCGCTTCCGGCAGCAGCACCTTGCGAACGATCTGCATCGGCGTGGCACCCATGGCACGTGACGCTTCAATCAGACCGGTAGGCAGTTCCAGCAGGGCATTTTCCACCATACGGGCGATAAAGGGGGCGGCGCCAACGGTCAGCGGGACGATTGCCGCCTGCAGTCCGATGGAGGTGCCGACGATCACGCGGGTAAAAGGAATCATCCAGACCAGTAAGATAATGAATGGAATGGAGCGGAAGATATTCACCAGCGCGGAGAGCACGCGATAGAGCCCCTGATTCTGCAGAATCTGTCCCGGACGGGTGACATAAAGCAGAACGCCGACTGGCAGACCCAGTACAAAACCAAAAAAGCCGGAGACAAAGGTCATCATCAGCGTTTCCCACACGCCCCGTCCCAGCAACCACATCATCGCTTCAGACATAACCCAGCACCTCTACTTTCACATGATTCTCCTGCAGCCAGGCTATCGCCTCGCGGGTATCGCTTTCAGTGCCGTGCATTTCGGCCAGCATAATGCCGAACTTCACGCCGCCGGCGTAATCCATCTGCGCACTGATAATGTTGTTATTCACGTTATAACGCCGTGCGGCTTCGGAAAGCAGCGGCGCGTCAACCGATTTGCCGGTAAATTCCAGTCGCAGCAAGGGCACGCTGTTCTCAGCGGCAGTGGCTGACAGGCGCTGCTGATAATCATCCGGGATATCCAGATGCAGGGTAGACTGAATGAACTGCTGAGCCAGCGGCGTCTTAGGATGCGAGAAGACCTCACTGACGCTATCTTTCTCAATCAGCTCACCCTGACTGATGACAGCCACCTGGTCGCAGATGCGCTTCACCACATCCATTTCATGGGTGATGAGCAGAATCGTCAGGCCAAGCCGGCGGTTAATGTCCTTCAGCAGCTCCAGAATAGAACGGGTTGTCGCCGGGTCCAGAGCGCTGGTGGCTTCATCACACAGCAGCACTTTTGGATTGCTGGCCAGCGCACGGGCAATCGCAACGCGCTGCTTCTGTCCACCCGACAGGTTCGCAGGCCAGGCATCGTGCTTATCGGCTAATCCCACCAGTTCCAGCAGTTCAGTCACGCGAGCGTTGATCTGTTCACGGGAGAGATTTCCCAGCTCCAGCGGCAGGGAGACATTGCCCGCGACGGTCCGGGAGGTCATCAGGTTGAAGTGCTGGAAGATCATGCCAATCTGACGACGGGCCTGAGTCAGCTGACGTTCGCTGAGTGCGGTCAGGTCAGCACCGTCGACCAGCACACGGCCTGATGTCGGACGCTCCAGCAGGTTAACGCACCGAATCAGCGTACTTTTACCGGCACCGGAAGCACCGATAACGCCATAAATCTGTCCGGCAGGCACGTGCAGGCTGACGTCCTTCAACGCCGAAATGGTGCGCGTACCCTGCTGGAACACTTTGGTGATATTTTCGAGTTTAATCATTAGGTTATTTATTATCGTGTTGCGTTGTCCGTGGTGTGGGAAGCCTCGTTGCTTTTATTAAGGGTAAAAGCTGGATGGATGGTAAGGCATCCAGACGTCTGAATCAATGGAAGTGATTCAATCTGACATTCTCCCTTTCACAGCAATCATGCGATACTGATCGGCAATTTTTACAGCAGGAGTTTCTACGTGGCGAATAAAGTCCCCGCTATTTTTCTTGATCGTGATGGCACCCTTAATGTCGATAATGGCTATGTCCATGAGATCGATAACTTTCAGTTTATTGACGGCACCATTGAAGCGCTGCAGCAACTGAAGGCGATGGGGTATGCGCTGGTGGTCGTGACCAATCAGTCTGGCATCGCGCGCGGTATGTTTACTGAAGACACCTTTATGCAGCTCACCGAATGGATGGACTGGTCGCTGGCCGATCGCGACGTTGATCTGGACGGCATCTATTTCTGCCCGCACCACCCCGATGCCGCCGTTGCAGAGTATCGTCAGGCGTGCGACTGCCGTAAACCTCAGCCGGGTATGCTCGTGATGGCTCAGCAAGAGCTGAATATTGATATGGCGGCTTCTTATATGGTGGGTGACAAGCTGGAGGATATGCTGGCAGGGCAGGCTGCCGGTGTCGGTACCAAAGTCCTGGTGCGTAGCGGTAAACCGGTGACCGCGGAAGGGGAAGCCGCCGCTGACTGGGTCATCGATAGCCTGGCCGCACTGCCAGCGCGCATTAAACAGGCATAAAAGGGCGCTTTTGTGCAAATTTCAGACGAACGGAAAAAAAGTCTTAATTTGTACTTGCGCTATCTGAACCGCTCCCTATAATGCGCCTCCATCGACACGGCACACCGGCAACGGGAAACGGGTTGAAGGTTCAGGAGACTGAGCCGCCGGAGAAAAACTTCTGAAAAAGAGGTTGACTCTGAAGGAGGGAAGCGTAATATACGCCACCTCGCGACAGGACGCTAACGCACTGTTCGCACTGCTCTTTAACAATTTATCAGACAATCTGTGTGGGCACTCGCAGGATTGATATCAGCGTCTTCGGACGCACAAAAATATCAAAGCCTCACGAGTGAACACATAATGAAATTCATTATGACGTTTTACAGATGAGCACCGCTGAACTGGTTTCAGCAAATCAAACTTTAAATTGAAGAGTTTGATCATGGCTCAGATTGAACGCTGGCGGCAGGCCTAACACATGCAAGTCGGACGGTAGCACAGAGAGCTTGCTCTTGGGTGACGAGTGGCGGACGGGTGAGTAATGTCTGGGGATCTGCCCGATAGAGGGGGATAACCACTGGAAACGGTGGCTAATACCGCATAACGTCGCAAGACCAAAGAGGGGGACCTTCGGGCCTCTCACTATCGGATGAACCCAGATGGGATTAGCTAGTAGGCGGGGTAATGGCCCACCTAGGCGACGATCCCTAGCTGGTCTGAGAGGATGACCAGCCACACTGGAACTGAGACACGGTCCAGACTCCTACGGGAGGCAGCAGTGGGGAATATTGCACAATGGGCGCAAGCCTGATGCAGCCATGCCGCGTGTATGAAGAAGGCCTTCGGGTTGTAAAGTACTTTCAGCGGGGAGG